>PHBS01000042.1 GCA_002841995.1 Chloroflexi bacterium HGW-Chloroflexi-8 | reverse complement strand
GGAGCAGCCACTGCCAATCCCAGAAAAATCAAGCCTGCTTGCAGTACATTGGTCGGGACCATTCCAGGAATCGTTGGGATTTGATACCCCGTGATTTGTACTGCAAATATTTCAATCATGCTGTCCAACATCCAGGCACCCATTCCTAATAAGAAGCTGACCAGAAGGATAGAATTGCGGGTTTTATGGAATTTTATACTTTGGGAAATATTTATTTTTTCCCGTTTTAATAAGTACCAGGCTGGAAGAAAGATGAGAACCACTTCGGTTATCAGTAACCCGATCGGTAGAGATAATGATTGCAATAAACTACCCAGACTAATGACAAGGATCATTGAAATTAAGAATAGTAAATTCACTTTATTTAAGGAAAGATTCTGCATGCATTCTCCAACGTAAGCTTTTTGAATTGTTAAAAAATTTAGTGCTAAATTAAAGAAGAAAAATGAAAATCATCAGTTACTGGTTAATCAAGGGTAAGTATTGAAAAAATTCCTCGATGGCTGTGGTTGTCAATACAAACACCTCTGATTTTGAATTGTCCATTTGTGATGTAATCTTAACGTTTACAGTGTCCGTCTCGTTAGAAATGGCCATTTCAGGAACATGAACTGTGACATAAACCGTCGTGGCTTCGTTATAAGCCAGGATCCCGGTGACCGCTAAATTCGTTTCTACATCCCAATGATTATCGGAAACCGAAATCTGGTAAGAATCCGGGCGCGCAGAATTTAAGATTTGGATCGGATATGTTACTGTGCCCCCGGGGAATTGACTCTTTTCAATCGGATCGCACGTCGCCGAAAATGTGTAATTCTCCTGACAGGTTTGCACGCGGAAATCGTCCACATACCAGCCTTCAGTTGCGGTCGAATTATCTGTCCCCAAGCGGTACCGAAAAGAAGCATCCAATCCTGCCAGGCTGGTGATATTGACCACCACTTTTTCCCAATCGACCTGTTGGCACCAGGCGTATGAGCCTTTCAATGGATTACCAAATGCTGAAGATATTAAACCATCATAAGGGTCGCTTAAAATTAAACCATTGGGAATTTGGAACCAATAGGATCCCTGGTCGACACTATATTCCAATCTCCCGCCATCCAGGCAATTAGTAGCATTTGATTCAAGGTTACGCCAATGCCAGAAACGCAAGGTGGTATTGGTTGATTCCAGTGGTATTTTTATCACGGGGCTGATCAATGATTGATCGGAAACAATCGCCGGGGCAAAGGCAAAATAGGATTGATTTGAGCTTAAATATCGACCGGAATCCAGGAACCAATTCGAAGTTGACCAGCCAGATAAATCAGCTTCAAAGTCATTTTGATAGAGGGTGACCGTATCACTGGCAAACTCACAATCGCCCGGACCCGCCATTGTATCGAATTTAAAAATTGGCGAAAAATCATTCTCACCACAACTATTATTGGCTTTCACGCGCCAATAATATGTGGTGTGACTCTCGAATGAATTCGATGGGGTGAATGTGGGCGTAATCAATTCATTTTCCTCGATGACGATATGAGTAAAATCTTCATCGGAAGATATTTGGATTTGATACCCGCGTGCCCGCGAATCAGCTGTCCAGCTAAATGTAGGTGTAAGTGGTTGGTTGATGCTTAAGTTGGCTGGTGAAAGGGGGGTTGATGGTCCAGGCACAGAATCATCAATTTTGAGTTGGAAGAATAAATCATGTTGAATGGTTCCTCCAATTCCATGAAGGCTCATGTTGTACGTCCCGGCGGTTGCTGAAGAATCTGCCGAAAACGTAATGTTTGAGGTAGCAGGGGGGATGATTGGATTGAAGGAAAATTGCCCGTTGACACTGGATGGCAAGTTGTTAAGGCTTAATGTCACCGGATACGTTAATCCATCGGGACTATCCACATCTACAGATGTAATAGTCTCAGAGCCGGCACAAATGTTTACATTATTTTCTGCTAACCGGAGGAAAAAATCGGGTGAACGTGGCCCAATCCAAATCAGGGTGGTGGGGTCGCCGAGCAGGTTATAAGTTTCCCAATAATATTGCCCGAGATCCGGATAAATGGTTTTGACGGCCAATAGTCCTGCGAATACGCTTTGTCCAATTGGTGGAGGATCGACTGGATTGGAAAAAAGCGAATCATAAAACTTCCTTTCAAGAATGTCATCCTGACCCCAATACGATAAATCTGCTGAACCAAGAAATGCGATGGCACCCTTGAAAGGTTGGATCATCCATGTTTCACCGAATGATTCGGGAAATGTTGTGTTAGCGAAATCACCCGTCTCACAGGCGAAGCTGGATACTAACGGGTTGATTTGATTATCTGCTAATGCACGAACAGTGTCCTGGTTGATTATTACTACTCCATCACTCCAACTTGTTTTCGATCCATGTCCTGAATATGTCAGTAAAGAGCGTTGGTCATTGATGGATGTGATGATCTGACTATCAATATTGATATCCACGCCTTCAGTCGTCCTGCAATAGAGTTTATCCCCACCGATTTGTGGATTGGCAGGATAAAATCCTGTGTAACCCAAAGGCGTTGTATATTGATCGATCACATAATTATGAGTGTTAATGGGTATTGTGTAGTTTCCACTGTCACAGGACGAAATAAATGCAGACTTTTTCACCCAACTTTCAGAACCGTTATTGCGGGTGTAGGCAATGGCTTTATTAAGCATGGCCTGCAATTGTGGTGAATTTCTGGCAGGCAATCTCCCGTAGAAAATATCCGGCACGAAATCATTAATACCATCCATAGTGGCATAATACAGGTCGGTTTTTTTACCATGTGTAGGAAGATAGTCGGACTTAAACGGCCAGGCAGGTATGTAATTCTCATCCCCGACGATTAACAGATAAACAGGTGGTTTTTCCCAACCATCGTAGGTATTCTGGATATAATTTTTGATACCTTCTTTGGTGTTTGATCCGATTTCGCTCAAACCGGTCAGAGTGACCTGCAATCCCTGGCTTTGTTTGAGGACCACTAATGGTTGCAGATCGCTCAAAAAAATATCAGGGCTGATGATCAGATAACCATCACCTGCATTGTATCCATTTATGCTATCCTGCTCAGGTGAAACAAACGTCTCTATAGAATTGGAAAACAATTCATCAAAGCCTGAATTTTGGAGTCTGGTTAAATCAATCGTTGATGGACTTGTTTCAGTCTCCCATTCCAATAGAAATGAGATTTCACGAAGAATTTGAATTTCACCTTTGACAGGATGATAAAGTATCGGCGAAATTTGGATCGGTTGGATGTGGTGATTGCGTTGCTGATAAGGATTTAATAGATTGACGATATTCTCGGGAAAGAACTGGCTGATTTGATAGGTTTTTTCATCAGGAGGAATCCAATCCGGTTGGATTTCTGTTTTTGGTATCTGTGCTTGTACGGGCATGATGGTTGCGGGTAAGTTTCGATCTGCCAATAATATGGATGTACTGTCATATTGAATTCCACTGATTATTACAGATCCTCCCGTAGGGATCTCCGAAAGAACTGTAAATTGTGGGATATCGGGTTGACCATGAAGTGCAGTTTGTCCATACCCATCCATAAATAAAGTGGTGAAGATGCCATTTTCAGATTCGTTTACTGAAGCCCAGATTCCGGAAAACGTGAGTTTGATCTCTATTGAATGAGAATTGATTTGACGTGTTTCAACCAAAGGTGGTGAGGCTTGATTTCCCTCCCGGGCGGCCAGCCAAATGATGGGTGGGTCCGAAGGATCCAAAAATACAATATTGCCAGGCAAAAATGCACTGGTTAATAACCAAATAAAAATAAAAGCTAGCCATTTTTTCATTAAATTAAGAAAAGAAAAATAAATATGATATCGATTGAAAAGATTTTTAATTTTAGCATATTGAAATTAAACGTTTTCTTTTTTTGTATTGTAAATTCCCATTGGGTCGATTGATCATGTCGAATCTATTAAAATCATGCAAACCATGTTTTTCTCCTATACATTTTTTGGGAGTCAAACTATACTCTTAGCGATTAAGAACATTTCCCGTGAATTTCACGGTTTTAGGAAGATTCATGACAATTGATCTTGTAAATAAAAGCACACAACAATATGCTGATTTGAAAACACGCCTGGTATTTTTTGACATGGACAGGACAATTTTGGATGTGGGACCCTATCATCGTCAGAATTTCTTGTTCGTTTTGCAAAAAATGTTTGGCGTAATGGAATTACCACCTGCAGAGACATCTGGTTACCCATACATGGAAGTTGTACGCATTTATGCACGGGCTGCTGGAATCGGTGATGGAATCCTGGATTCTCAACAGACCGAGTTGGAAACTCAGTTAGTGGAAAATATGCTTGCGATCTTACCAGATGAACTTACGAAATATGTTTTTCCGGGAACCGTACAGCTTCTTGAAAAATTGAATGTTGAAAAAATACCGATAGGCTTAACCACTGGCTCTTTACGTGCTATTGCAGTACCGTTGTTAAAACGCTCCGGATTACTGAAATATTTTCCTGTTACATCCTTTGGCGACCATGTAAGTACACGTGAGCAAATCGTTGAACAGGGTCTCGAAAAGGCTACCTGGGTCTATGGTATGTCAAAAGAAGATTTTCAACTGGTCACGATTGGTGATGCTCCGGAAGATATTCGGGCTGGTAAGGCATTTGGAGCCATTACGATATCGGTCGCAAACGGTGTTTATAGCACCAAACAACTTTCCGCTCATGGGCCGGATTATGTATTCCGGGATTTACGCGATACACAAGCAATTTTTGACAAAATCACCACAAAATAAATTTGTGAAATTATTCGCAAATTTATTTGACAACAATTTCAGCGTGTTATATACTTCATTTACAATTTAATAATTTTGCCTTCGGGGCAGGGTGAGGAAGTAGATTCCAATTCCCGATCGGTGGTATAACCCACGAGCATGTTACATGCAGGATCTGGTGAAATTCCAGAGTCGACGGTATAGTCCGGATAGAAGAAGGTGAGCAACGATTTATTATGTTGCATGATATGCCCCGAAAACTATGTGTTTCGGGTTTTTTGTTTTTATCTCTGAAGTTACATAGAAATCCATTGGATGGGACATGGAAATTAGTTTGAAACCAACTCAAAATAAAAATAATCTGTCAAAAAAATGGGTAAATCAAAATGGAAATTGGTTAGTGTTAATTTCCGGTTTTCTGGTTTTGTTAATCTGGTATCTTGTGACAGATTGGAGTGATTTACCGGCTTTCATTTTGCCATCTCCGTTGATGATTTGGACGACTTTTGTTCGAACTCTATTGGATGGCTCTTTGGTGTGGCATTTTTCACTAACCCTATTGGAAGTCCTGTTAGGATTGACAGCCGGATCATTTTTAGCAACCATGATCGGCTATTTTCTTGCAAAATCATCGACATTGGAACAAATCCTTTCGCCATACCTCGTGGCAAGCCAGGCTATTCCCACTGTTGCGATTGCACCATTACTGGTCATCTGGTTTGGTCCCGGACTTTTTTCAAAGATCTTAATTGCAGGTTTAATCGTCTTTTTTCCGGTATTGGTTAATACCGTCGTTGGTGTTAAATCCGTCCCCCAGGATTTGCGCGATTTAATGCGCTCTCTGCGGGCAACCAGGTCACAGACCTTAAGGTATCTTGAAATTCCGGCTGCCTTACCGGTTTTTTTAGGAGGTTTGCGAGTCGGCGCGACATTATCCGTTATTGGTGCAGTTGTAGGCGAATTTGTGGGTGCAGACCGTGGATTGGGATTTTTGATCAGCGTTGGCCGTGGTCAATACGATACTGCATTGGTATTTGTGGCGGTATTTGCTTTGATTGGCATGGCTTTAGGTTTATATGGGACTGTGATTTTAATGGAACGAAAATTATTGATCTGGCAGCATCACAACCAAAAAAGTTCAACCACCGAAATCGAAAACTAGAGGAGACCACAATGAAGAAAATATTTTTACTGGGACTTATATTTTTGATTTTCCTTTCTGCCTGTGGGGCAAAGGTTCAGGAACCCCCTAAGGATTTAATTCCCGTTCGTCTTCCGGTCGGGTTTGTTCCAAATGTCCAATTTGCTCCACTTTATGTTGCCCTTGAAAATGGGTATTTTAAGGAAGCGGGATTTGAAGTGGAGTTGGACTACAGCATGGAGTCAGACAACGTTGCCTTGGTAGGCGCAGGACAAATTCCATTTGCGATTGCATCCGGAGAACAGGTGATTTTAGGACGTGCCCAGGGTCTGCCGGTGGTGTATGTCATGGCCTGGTATCGTGATTATCCGGTTGGGGTCGTTTCGCTGAAGGAAAAAGGGATTGAGAAAGTCAGTGATTTGGTCGGAAAGAAGATCGGTATTCCCGGTCTCTATGGTGCCAGTTACATCGGTTTTAAAGCATTGTTGAATTCTGCTGGGGTGAAAGAAAGTGAAGTGCAATTGGATTCAATCGGTTACACCCAGGTTGAATCATTGATTTCTGGCGTTGAAGATGCAGCAGTCATCTATACCACCAATGAACCGATACAACTTGAATCTCAGGGTTATGAAGTCAATGTTCAGGCTGTTTCGGATTCAATCCAACTGGTTTCCAATGGCCTGATAACGAACGAAAAAACCATTAAAGAAAATCCCGAAATGGTCCGCAATATGGTCGCAGCCATCAGTAAAGGGGTTGCGAAAACACTGGAAGATCCCCAGACGGCTTACGAGATATGTTTGAAATATGTTGAGAACCTGGAAAATGCAAATACCGCTGTGCAACAAAAAGTCCTGGAAGTAACTTTAAGTCTTTATCAGAAGGACCCGCTGGGTTATTCTGATCCTCAAGCCTGGGAGAATATGCAAAATGTGTTGTTAAGCATGAACCTAATCACTGACTCCTCGGATGTTAAAAAAATGTTTAGTAATGATTACCTGATGAAAAAAGAGTAACCAATCATGTCTCAGTTTTTACAGGTGCGCGATCTACATGTCACTTATGCCGCTGAAAATGGTGGATTACGGGCACTGCATGGTGTAAATTTTAATATTAATCAGCATGAATTTGTCAGCATTATCGGTCCATCTGGCAGCGGAAAAAGCACTTTACTCAAGGTAATTGCCGGGTTATTGGAACCTACACGTGGTGAATTGATATTTAACACGCAGAACGACCAACCTGCCCGAATAGGTTTTGTTTTTCAACAGGCCAATTTGATGCCCTGGAGAACGGTGCTGGAAAACATCATGCTTCCTATGGAAATTCAAAAAATTGACCCGCTGGTGTCCAAAAAGAAAGCGCTTGAACTTGTGGAGCTGGTTGGTCTGGATGGATTTGAAAATACCTGGGTACAGGACCTTTCCGGCGGGATGGCTCAAAGGGTTGCAATTGCACGTGCATTGATTCAGGAGCCGGAATTACTATTACTGGACGAGCCTTTTGGCGCTCTGGATGCTTTGACGCGTGAGCAAATGGGGGAAGAATTACTGCGTGTATGGCAGGTTCGAAAAACAACGGTTTTAATGGTGACCCATTCAATTTCAGAAGCACTGCTCTTGTCTGACAGGGTATTGGTATTAAGCGCCAGACCCGGGAGAATTTATGATGACATTGCTGTTGGTTTTCCGAGGCCGAGGACAGATCAACTCCGATACACACCAGCGTTTGGAGAATTGTCCCAAAAATTAAAAGCAGCAATACTACCAGGGTAATCGGATCAAAGAAAACCTATTATTCTATTGCCGGGGAAATTGGTGCTAGCGCTCATGTCGATAATTCTCCAATTGGTTGTACTCTATCCCAACCGATTCTAGACACTTATCCCTGTATTTCTCGTATCCTCTATTCATAAACTGTATACTATGTGCTGACCCCCGCACATCCTTTGATGCGCAACGGTTTGATCAAAAAAAATCTGCCCAGGTAGCTATACTTGGGCAGAAGCTATCAGCCAGTTCATGGCGGTTTGGTTTCCCGAGTGAGATTCATCACTAGAAAAATTCTATTTGTTTAGCGGGAAAGCATCTATAGCAGTTTTTTTTATCTTTATTCTATATGAAGTTGAATTGATGGTTGGAGATTGAAAGAAGAAGGGAGTTCCATCAATCTCCAAATATCTATTTAGAGTAAGGAGCAGGTACGGGGAGTACCTGACGGCCGAATGTTCCATTGATAGCAATGGCTGCTACCAAATATAAAGCGCCTAGCCCTACTATCAGCAATGTCCAGCCAGCAAATGCGCCTAAATTGACAAGTTTAAGATCTGTAACTGCCAACGCACCGACAGCAACATCCGCCAAAATTACCACCCAGAAGAATATCTTATTTGCTTTAAGGTAGCATGGGGTCAAGCAAACCAGAACAAGGAATGCGCACAACCAGGCCCATCCTTCAATAGTTGAATCAAATTCAACACCATTTGCAGCCATGATTGTTTTTGCAAAAATACCGACTGCACCAGTCACCATGAAAAATGAACCAAAGAACAACATCAGGTTACCACCTGCTAAGTTGTGATCTTTTAGCTCAATCAGACCCGCTGAGATCTGACAGATTGCTCCACCAACTAACCAGCAAGCTAAAATTGGGGCTGCTGCATGGGTAACTCGACCCGTAAGAAGGGCAAAAAATAGAAAACACGCGATCGCCAGGGCACCCAAGCCCGCTGGACCTGGATTTGCAAATGAATGTTCTTGTTGTGACATGTTATATTTCTCCTCTCGATTTACAGAAATATTTGATTTTTGAATTTAATTGAAAAAACAATTTCATATCATGTGGACTGCTTGTGGGATACCTCCATTCTTTTGTAGAAAAATCAATACTTCGAATTGCCCCCACGGCTTACTTTTCACCACGAATTGTAAAAAAATTCACAAATAGATTAGTATGAGTATAAAAAATTTATAGTTCGCTTGCGATGGTCGCCAGTCGGGGATTTGTTTATACAACCTGTTCTCTGGTATAGGAACTCGACCCATTGATTGCTTATTCTCTGTTCCCCAAAAACCCCCACTTGACGAAAGAACAAATGTTCTATAAAATAGAAGTATGAACATCACTCAAATTTTCAGCAAGTGGCTGCGTCCACAATCACCAAAACGGCATTTTGATCTGGACACCGATTTATTGGTTTCATTGCAGACTCTGGCGGCAAGACGGAATTCCACTCCACAGGCAGTTATGGATGACCTGGTACAACAGGCGCTTATTTTTGAGCAGGTTGAAAAACAAACCTGGAAAAAGTGGCGTAGCTTGACCCCACGTGAACAGGAAGTGACGGCATTGATTTGTGGAGGTTATTCCACTGCAGCAATTTGCGAACAACTCAACATTGCCAATGAAACGGTTCGTACCCATGTTCGCAATGTTTTGGGAAAATTTTCCGTGAAAAACCGCAAAGAATTACGTCAATTATTGGAACAGTGGGATTTTTCTTCCTGGTCATAACTTTACAGCCCTCTCACCCCAAATATCCCCTCTTTTTCCCCTTTTAAATCCCCCCAAAAATAATAGAAAATAAATTCTATTAATGATATGATCCGGATATGAATGATCTTTTTCCCAGTCAACTACCCAATCAATTGTTATTGGTGATGGGCGAACACGCCGCCAGTACCTGGATGCTGGAATTGGCAGCCTGGCTTTCCATCCAGGGACCTGCCCGTGTGTTGGATGGTGGCAACCGTTTTAATGCCTATCCGGTTGCTCGCTCCATTCGTCGCCAGAATTTTGATCCGCAAGTGGCTCTGGCGCGCATCCGCCTTTCACGCGCTTTCACCTGTTATCAGGTGGACGCTTTATTGAGCGAATGGCCGGCGGTCACTCACCCGACTCTGGTGTTTGACCTGTTGGCTACATTTTATGATGAAAGTGTCAATCTGGCAGAAAGTCAGCGCTTATTGCGAAAAGTTTTGTGGCAGTTGGAACAACTCAGCAAACTGGCACCGGTTGTGGTGAGCACGCGTTTGCCAGCCACGGTCTGCGTTGAACGCATGGTACTGTTTGAGATGTTAAAAGCTCAGGCTGGTAATCTGCGCTTGGAGATGGAAGTACAACCAGGGGATCTCAATGACTTAAAAATTACCCAGCCGCCGCTTTTGCCGCTATTCAACGAGAATCCCCAACTATCTAACGAAAGGAAGAAAACGCATGGGCAGAACAGTTCCCTCCATCACCCAGGTCTTTTTACATGAAGAACAAGCATTAACGCGTTTTCGCCGGGCTTTACGGCGCAGTGACCAATTGGCGCTGGATGAATTATTGGATAACGCCCGTCAACATATCGCCGCGGCTGCCTATGCAACCCACGTTTTACCCATGGAAACATTTCTGGTAGCGATGCTTTTGGAAGAACATAAGGAGGTACGGCGCTTGCGTGATGAGGTGGAACGCTTACGCCAATTGCAAGATGCTAAAGATTAATGGTTGGTTACTGGATGTATTTGAAGATGTTCAGGCTCCGGGTGTGGTTTTGTGGATTCTGACAGATGAGGGCCAACGTTTACGCTTGCATCAGCCCTTTCCAGTCACCTTTTCCCTGGCTGGTCCGAACAAGGTGTTGCGTAATGTCTGGCGCTTATTAAAAAATCACGCCAGTCAGCCAAAGTTATCTCGTAAAACGGGACGCGATCTATTCCAACCGCAGGAGCTGGATCTTTTGGAAGTGGAAATGACTGCATTTTCGGCTCAGCAACGCTTATTTAGAGAGCTATCGGAGCGTTTTCCGGATTTGCTCTATTATGATGCGGATGTGAGCTTACCTTTGCGTTATGCAGCTGTTTACGAAAGTTTTCCGCTCTGCAAGTGCGAAATCACATATTATGAATCCGGTCTGGTACAGGATTTTGTTGTCAAAAATACCCCCTGGGATTTGGACCCGGAACTTCCGGAGCTAGCGGTTATGACTCTGGAACCGGATTGCGATCCGTTACATGCACCACCCCAGGCCTTACTGGTGGCAGCGGCAGGTGTGCAGTATCGCCTTTCCTTGCATACGCCTCGCGCACTGCTCATCAATTTGCAGGCGGTGTTAAAACGTCACGATCCGGATGTGTTGCTTACACGTTGGGGCGATACCTGGTTATTGCCCTATTTGTTTGATTTGGCGGAAAAGCAGGAAACGCACCTGGCTCTTAACCGTGAACCGGGGCATGGTTTCCTGCAGCGTCCGGAACGTTCCTATTTCTCCTATGGTCAAATTATGTATAGCGGTCAGCAAATTCATCTCTTTGGGCGCTGGCATATTGATCGCCAAAACGCTTTGTTTTGGAAGGATTTTGGTCTGGATGGCATTTTGGAAATGGCAAGAGTCACTTCTCAACCCGTGCAGGTGGCAGCGCGTACTTCACCGGGCACAGGAATTTCATCCATGCAGGTACTGACTGCATTGCATAATCATATTTTAGTTCCCTGGCACAAACAGCAAGGCGAACGCCCCAAGACAGCGCTGGATTTGATTCAATCGGATCTGGGTGGACTGGTCTACCAGCCAGTAGTTGGTTTGCACCGCGACGTGGGTGCTATTGATTTCATTTCCATGTATCCAGCCATTATGGTGCGTTGTAACATCTCACCCGAAACAGCCAAGCCTCGTTTGTTGGAAACATCCGATGAGAAACCTGGGTTGATTCCAATGACCCTGGAGCCGCTCTTGAAAAAACGGGTAGCCCTTAAACAACGCGTGGCGACCTTGCCGCGCTGGGATCCGCGAATTAAGCTGGATAAGGCTCGTTCCAGTGCACATAAATGGCTGCTGGTGACCTGCTTTGGCTATCTGGGTTATAAAAACGCCCGTTTTGGAAGAATAGAAGCACATGAGGCCGTTACGGCTGGGGGACGGGAAGCGCTCATCCGTGCCAAAGAAGCATCCGAAGATTTGGGTTTTAACGTTCTGCATATGTATGTAGATGGCTTGTGGATTTATCAGCCGGGCAAGAATCACCCCAATGATTTTTACCCGTTGCTGGATGAAATTGCAAAGCGCACAGGTCTGGCAATTGCCCTGGATGGCGTCTACCGCTGGGTGGCATTCTTACCTTCACGGGTAAATTCACGTATCCCTGTGCCCAATCGTTATTTCGGTGTATTCCAGGATGGTTCGCTTAAAGTGCGCGGTCTGGAAGCACGCCGCCATGACTCTGCCCCCTGGGTGGCACGCATGCAAATGGATTTGCTGGAGTATCTGGCACAGGCACAGGATGCTTCTTTATTACCGGATTACATTCCCGGGGCAATGGCCATTTTACGCAGGCATCTGGCCGATTTACGCAACGGGCGTGTACCGGCGGAAGATCTCCTGGTGGCCTTGCGTCTGAGCAGGGAGCCGCAGGAGTATACCGTTAAGACAGCCGGTGCCCGGGCTGCCATGCAGATGCAAAATATCGGCAAATCTTTGCGTCCGGGTCAGCGTGTGCGGTTGCTGTATATGCGGGGCGGAGAAGTGCAGGCCTGGGAATTGCCCGAACGCCCGGATGTACGCCAAATTGATCTGGCACGTTATTATGAACTGGCAGTCCGGGCAGCATCGGCCGTCTTTTATCCGATGGGACTAACTGAAGATGAATTGCGCGCCTGGCTAAAGGGCGGTATTCAGCTTACCTTCCAGTTTGCCTTGCCGGTGGGCAAGCAGCAGATTTTATTGCCACCAGCCAGGGAAGAAGCCGCCTGGCAGACGTTGTTTCAGACAGATTTAAAAAAGATGCAGGTAGAACTTTATCATTAGTACTATGTTGTGTGAGTAAATATTATTTATGTTAATAGACTCACTAAGCGGTAATGATTAAGCGTTTACAGGCGTTGGTTCATACTGCGACAATAACGTCCTGCATTGTCGGGCCGCTATCAGAACTTTTCTAACTTTTCTTGCCTCGCCCTTACGCCGTGCTGGCATGATTTACAAGGTCTTCTCCCCACCTGCGAGGGTTGTCTTCTATGTAGCTCCGAATGTTTTCGAATTCTTTTTCGCTGCGAATGATGTGTTCGTAATAGTTCCGCAGCCAGACTGGTGCGCCAGGTGTATGGCGTAATCCATTGATCAACCGTGCGACGGTGGATTTATACGAGCTAATGATGGTGCCTAATGGGTGTGGTTTTTCATCAACCTGTACGGGCGAGGCAAATGAGGGTGAGTCCGATGAGTGCGTTTTTTCTGGCTTCGCCCCTACCAACACGATGATTGCATGCATGTGGTCAGGCATCACTACAAAATTATCTATGGATATACCGGAAAACCTGAAGGACAACTTTTTCCATTCAATTTGTGCCACGAAGCCAGTGTCATTTACTTTCATCATGCCATTAACAATTTCGCCGAAGAGATGTGATCGGTTATAAGTTACGATCGTTACAAAATATGCACCAGACTGGCTGTAGTCGTAATCTTTCAGACGGATGGATCGACGATGATGTATGTTGGGATCGTATTTCACTGTTGTTTCCTGCTGCGATGGATGGTGGATGTTGGGGCGAGTCTACGTTGGGGCGAGGCAAGAAGAATCTGCAAAACCAATCACATCTGCTTTTGCCTCGCCCTTACAGGCTGCCTCGCCCTTACGGAGCGATGGTTGGGGCGAGGCAGAGGCAGACATGATTTTGCGTCGCAGTTTTTCTTGCCTCACCCTTACAGGTTATTCTTCCAGTTTGCGCAGATGTGGGAAGAGCAGTACTTCCCGGATGGTTTGTTGATTGGTGAGCAGCATGACGAGACGATCCACACCCATGCCAAAACCGCCCATTGGGGGCATACCATAAGACATGGCACGCAGATAATCTTCATCCATGGGGTGACGTTCTTCGTCATCGCTTTCATACTCATTACCCATTTCCAAAAAGCGTTGTTCCTGGTCCAGCGGGTCATTTAATTCACTGAAGGCATTACATAATTCCATGCCGGCGACAAAGCCTTCAAATCGTTCAACAGTACTCGGTTCACCAGGCTTACTTTTTGCTAATGGTGAAATATCGCGCGGGTAGTCATACAGGAAAGTAGGTTGTAACAGGGTTGGTTCTAAATAATCGCCGATCAACGCGTCCACTAACTTGCCGCGTGGGCTACCCGGTTTGAACGGGTATCCTTTTTCTTTCATAGCAGCCTCCAACCCTTCGGCTGTTGGATAGGCATTGATATCGATACCAGTCGTGTTGATGATACCCTGTCTCAATTCCAGTCGTTGCCAGGGTGGGGTAACATCGATGGTATTGCCACGAAATTCTAAAATACGTTTGCCAAGCACCTGATCACAAACATATGCGACCATATTTTCTGTGATTTCCATAACCTTTTGATAATCGGCATAAGCCATATAAAATTCCACCTGGGTAAATTCAGGGTTGTGTTTGTACGAGACTCCTTCATTACGAAAATCGCGTCCAATTTCATAAACCCGATCAAATCCACCCACGATCAGGCGTTTGAGATAAAGTTCAAAGGATATGCGCAGGTACAGTTCCTGTTTTAACTGGTTATGAAAAGTTACAAATGGACGGGCAGCAGCGCCACCATAGATAGGTTGCAGGATGGGTGTTTCAACTTCCAGAAAATCCATTTGATCGAGGAAGTCCCGGATAGCTCGAACTGTGCTGGCCCGAACTCGAAAGATCTCACGAACTTGCGGATTGACGGCCAGATCAGCATAGCGCTGACGGTAACGTGTTTCCGGATCGTTCAATGTGGCGTGGCGAACAACTTGTCCATCTACCATTTCATCTTTGGCTGCTGGCAGCGGAGTCACTGCTTTTGCAATCATTCGGAACGATTGGACATGTAAAGATATTTCACCGGTTCGGGTGCGGAAAAGGAATCCTTGTGCTTCAATATAATCACCGAGATCATAAAGGTCTTTCAGGATCTGCATTCCTGCTTCGCCAATTTCATTGATACGGAAAAAGAGCTGGATTCGAGCTGTTCCATCTTCAATATGAGAAAAGGCTATTTTTCCCATAAGCCGCATAGCACGAATTCTTCCAGCAAGGGTGGCTTTCACTTGTTCTTCATTGCCAGCTTTTTCATTTTCTTCAAAAGCCAAAATGGCTTCCTGATTTCGGTGGGTTAAATATGTAGTGGTGGGGTATGGGTCAATACCTTCTGCACGCATTACATCAATTTTTTCGAGTCTAATTTTTTCCAGATCATTACGTTCCATTCGATTATTTGCCTTTCACTCATCAAGTTTGAAGATAAAAAAACCCCGCCCAGTTTACTTGCGGGCGGGGCGATGATTTCCCCGGTGATTATTCAACCTTAATCACATCTACAGTGAATGAACCCGCTGGCGCATGGATCGTAACGCGATCACCCGCCTTATGATTAATCAGCGCCTTGCCCAAAGGCGATTCATTGGAAACTTTACCTAAATCCGGCTTTGCTTCTGCTGCACCAACGATAGTATACAATTCTTCCAAATCGCTTCCAACTTCTTTAATCATAACTTTGGAACCAACCTGAACTGAATCTGCTTTTTCTGCCTTGTCACCAACAATACGCGCAGTCGCCAATAAGTATTCAAGCTCATTAATGCGGCCTTCCACAAAAGCCTGTTCGTTTTTTGCGGCCTCATACTCTGCATTTTCAATGAGCTCCCCGCCTTCCATCGCTTCGTGTAAACGATCTGCTACTTCTGTGCGCTTTTCGTTACGCAAGTAATTGAGTTCATTTAGCAACTCATCATAACCTTCTTGAGTCAGGAATGATACAGACATGACATTTCCTTATCGAGTAAAAAATGGGTAATTGTAGCTTTTTTTAAAATAAAGAAACCACTCCATTGGAGGGATTCCTTGTTGCTGCAACGTTAGCCGTAAATTAGCAAGATATTATCATAGTTTAAATCTTAATGCAAGAATAAATTGGCTGTAAAATGAATTTGCCTTTACGCGTACTCATTAATTTGTACGTAAAGAATGTTTTTAATGTTCATTTTGTAATCAATTTTTCCTGGATGTTGAAAAGGTTGGAACCGATGAACGAGTGAGTTGGAGACAGTGGAAGGAATTAAAAATGTATAAAATGCACCCCTGGCACAATTTGGTCATTCTTGGCCTAATCTTAATGGTAGTAAGTTTTGCCTGTAATTTACCTTTTAATGAAACGAACCCGACTCCGTTGGTGGAAGGACAAGCCACCATTGGAGCGTCATCAACAGTGCTAATCCCCCAAATTGAAACTCAGGCTGAGACAGAAATTGCTCATGGACCTGAGGAAACATCAACTCCTGAACCGGAATCTGATCTGGTGGAGCCACGCTATCGTGGATTTTTTATCCTGCAAAATCAATACTTTATTGCCAAAGATTTTGAAGGATCCGAACTCGGCATCCAATTTCCTTCCGGGACAAGTACCTGGTATGGAGATAATGAAATCAGTGTTTTAAGAAATGCGATTTTCTATTCAGCCATGGATGATGCATTTCACGTATTTCGTGTGGATGAAAATGGAACGCAAGCATTAGATTTTATTCAATCTAGCGACCCGGTATCGATTGCAGTTTCCCCGGATGGTCAACGTATCGCCTGGGGAACCAGTAGTTGGATTGATAACGCGCCTCAAACAGAGTTGTATATTGCCAATATGGATGGAAGTAATCTCCAAAAGGTCGATCAGATTTTGGCGAGTGATCAGAATGATGCCTGGTTTATTTTTCATCCCTTACATTGGACTGTGGATGGAAAATTGGTTTATGCCACTGGCATGACAGGTATCGGCGGTTATTTGATTTTTGGTGGGTATAACGGTCTTCGCATATATGACCCACAAAATGATTCGATCGACATTCTGATTTCTGACGATGAAATGCTGGGGATTTGTTTGAGTAGTGTTTCGGATGACATCTCACAAATCGCGATTGTCTGTGATGATGCCTCCCGGACAGTACGTGTTCGTGAACTGAGTACCGGAGTTGAGACATCATATAAAGTGCTTCCCGATCAAAATACAGCAGGATCTGCTAAATTTTCCCCTTCCGGTAAATGGCTGGCGTACGTCATACAACGCTTGAACCCGGAAGATGAATTTGGGCAGGTTGTTGTAACTTCGGTTGACGGAAATGCACCTCCTCAGATTATTGCCAACAATGAAGGTGGAACATTCAACATCGAAGGCTGGATTGATGACGAGTCATTTCTGGTTACGCGTTATGACATCGAAGGAAATGGAACCCAATGGCGCATGAATCGTACAGGTACGGATGTTTCACAAATTTCAAAAGGATTCTTTGTTGGTTTTCTTCCTTAAATAAAAAAGAGAAGTGCGTAATTTCTCTACCCACTTCTCTCAAATCGTATTGTGAATATTTTTTATTATTTAACTGACAGGAGCGGCAATAAACGAGCTGCCTTTCTCCAGGGCTTGCCGATTTGCGGGTAGGAGTTTGTGGTGTTTGACGGGAAGATGATCTTTAAGTGCTTTTTCCACCGCATCGACGGGAAGAATATTTAAATTTGCCAATAATGCTCCTAGCATGACCATATTCGTCATACGTTTATCGCCAATTTCTTCTGCAATTTCGTTAGCAGGGACCATTACAGAATGAATATCTTTGCGCTCAACTTCACGGTCAACCATCGATTGATTGACAATAAAGACTCCACCTGTTTTTACCATATTTTCGTATTTATCCAGTGAAGGTTTATTCATGGCAACAACAACGGTTGGGCGGCTCACAATTGGTGAACCAATTTCTTCGTCGCTGATCACAACGGTGCAATTTGCCGTCCCACCGCGCATTTCCGGCCCATAGGAAGGAATCCAGGTCACATGCATGCCTTGATCCATTGCTGCGTATGCAAGCACCTGACCGGCGAATAAAACGCCTTGACCGCCGAAACCAGCGATAATGATTTCTGTTTGCATTTTTCCTCCGATCAGACTCTGAAATTCGCTAAAGCAGGATGTACTTTAAAATCATTTAATGGATAATACGGAACCATTGCGCTTTGCACCCATTGATTGGCTTGATAAGGGGTCATACCCCAATTCGTCGGGCAGACCGATAAAAGTTCCACCATCGAAAAACCAAGCCCCTGTTTTTGTGTCTCAAAAGCCATCCGGATCGCTTTTTTGGCCATGCGAATGTTTTTTGGGTCATGCAAACTGCGGCGGACAACATAACTGGCACCATCCAACGTTGAAAGTAATTCTGCTGTCCGGATGGGGAATCCCATAACTTCCACATCCCGACCATTGGGAGAGGAAGATGTCTGCTGACCGGGTAATGTTGTTGGCGCCATTTGACCACCTGTCATACCATAGTTGGCGTTATTGATGAAAATAACAGTGATATTTTCTCCCCGAGCTGCGGCTGCAACAATTTCACCCATGCCAATGGAGGCAAGATCGCCATCACCCTGATAAGTAAACACAAAACGATCAGGCAAGACTCTTTTTACTCCGGTTGCCATGGCTGGAGCGCGGCCATGAGGTGCCTGAACAAAGTCCATATTAAAATAATTGTATGCAAAGACTGAACAGCCTACTGAGGCAACGCCGACGGTTTTTTCGCGAATTTCCATCTCATCGATCACTTCTGCTACCAGCCGGTGGGCAGTACCATGTGTGCAGCCAGGGCAATAATGTGTTTGAACAGCCGTAAATGATTCGGGTCGACTGTAAACAATTTGTTCTTCCAGAGCAGCTTGTACCATTATGATCCTCCTATTAATTCCTGAGATAAACGCGCCAGCCAACGATCGCGCGGATGTTCAGTTGTATTCACTGGTTCCTCAACCATACGAAGAATAGCAGCTTCAATTTCTTCTGGCATCGGTACAATTCCGCCAGTACGGGCATAAAAGTCAATGGGCGTTTGATGTCTTGTGATCTTTATGACATCTTCCAGCATTTGGCCGTTGTTCATTTCCACAACCAGCAGACCTTCCAACCGTTTGCTGAGTTCATAAAGCGCTTGTTCCGGGAAGGGTGCCAGTGAAACGGGACGAAAGAGACCGACAGGAATACCTTTGGCGCGTGCTGACCGAACTGCAGATAATGCTATTCGACCGGATGTACCAAAAGCTACAACCGCATATTTGGCATCATCCAGATAATATTCCTTAAATCGGATCTCGTTGGCAATAATTTTTTGCCAGCGTTGTTCCATCCGTATGTTGAAAATCTCATGTTTTGCAGGATCAATATTAATAGAAGAAAGGAAGCGTTTTGGACGTCCTTCTGCTCCATAAGTTGCCCAATCGGGTTGTCGCATCAGCAAGGGTTTCATCTCTGGCAGTTCAGCGGGTTCCATGATTTGCCCAAGCGAACCGTCTGCCAGAATGACCACAATTGTGCGATATTTCTCTGCCAGATCGAAGGCGTTGTAAGTAATATCAATGGCTTCCTGAACATTGGCTGGTGCAAGAACGATTGGGTGCATGTCCCCATGACCACCGCCATGAACAATTTGGTTGTAATCAGCCTGGGCAGGGGCAATATTGCCTAAACCCGGTCCACCACGCATAACGTCCACCAACACTACCGGTATTTCCGTGCCGTAGATATAGGAAATGCCTTCCATCATCAGGCTGATTCCAGGACTGGAGGAGGAACTTAATACACGTGCTCCGGTGCAGGCAGCACCATAGACCATGTTAACAGCGCCTAATTCGCTCTCGGCTTGCACAAAAGCACGACCCAATTCTGGCATTCGCGCAGACAAGTATTCCAGTAATTCTGTCTGAGGTGTGATTGGATAGCCAAAGTAAGCGTTGAGTCCAGCTCTAACTGCCGCTTCTGCAATAGCGACATTTCCTTTCAACATTTCTTTTGTCATATTTTTACTCCCGGGTTCCTGCTAAAGGCTTTGCATTAACTTCCCGATAGACAACAATTGCAGCTTCCGGGCAAACGATTGTGCAAATTCCACAACCGGTACATCCTTTTTCAATCAATTCGGCTGGATGATACCCTTTAACATTGATTCGGTCTGGAGATAATGCCAATACATCTTGCGGACATGCATCAACGCACAATTCACAGCCTTTACAATAAAATTCATTTACTTCAACTCGTCCCTTAGGGGGCATTCTTCCTCCTTGTCTACTTTTTTGAATAGGAATACTTGGATAAAAGAAGTAGACATTTGAATCTTATTTTGATTATCATTAGAAGGTCGGTAGATTGTAAGTGTATATTGTCACTCGAGAATTCCACAATTCTCCTACCTTGAACCTGACATTATTAGATTGTACAATCACAATAGTTCATTATTGACAATTTTCACCGAAGCTTAATGAATGGAGTTAATTTGAAAGTTAATTTTTACGCAACATTTCGAGTTTTTACCGGTGCCAAGACAGTTGAGTTTGATCTACCTCATGGTAGCACAATCCGTGATCTGGTCAACCTGGTGATGCAACAATTTCCGGAATTTAAAGGCCAATTGCTGGATAAAGACGGAGAATTATTTCGCCACATCCATGTTTTTATTGATGGAAGAGATACCTATTATTTACCGGAAAATCTGGATACCATCCTGAATCAGGATGAAAAAATTGATATTTTTCCTCCAGTTGCAGGGGGTTAAAATTGTTCCAACATATTTATGAACTACGTTCAATGCCATTATGGCTTCTGCAGATTTATTTAGAAGAAGTTAATGGAATTTTGCAGGAAAATGGCTGGTATATTGGTCCGGGGTGGAGAGCAAAAATTGAGAAAATGAATGATTTTCACATTGGTTCACTAAGCGTTGGTCAGGTTCGTTTGGAATGGTGGGGAGATGAGGTTGCAAATAAAGAAATTCTCCCAAAACTTGAACAAAAAATGATACGAGCAGGCGGATAACAAATAAGAGGTTGCTAAAACTGAACTGCAACCTCTTATTTGTTAGTTCGAAATTTCTTATTAAAGAATTTCTAATTCTTTCAGTTTTTTCTCCGGAACAACTCCGTTTTCCCAGCCACGTAAATTGTAATATTCCTCCAACATCAAATCCAGTTCGCAAACATGGCCTTTGGAACCAGGCATGGTGGAAGGTTCTTTAAGGAAACGGTCCGGCAATGTGTCACTGCCTTCGCGGAATCCATTCAAATTATTGTAATAGCGTTCCAGGTTATAAATTCGTTCACCTGTTTTCAAGACATCATCAACAGTGAATGGGATTCCAACAATCGCTGCATATTGAGCGGCGTATTCATCGCCTCCTTCCGCAAATGCGCTGAATTTGCACAGGTCCAGACTATCTGAGAAAGCATGCAAGTCCTGCAGCAGTTTCAAGAGCCAGCCCTTTTCTTTCCAGGCTAATGGATCCGTCTTAAGTGCAATCAATCCTAATTCCGATGCGGGCGAGTAGCCACGCAAATGGCAGGCACCACGATTACTGGTTGCATATCCAAGACCCATGCCTTTGAGGCCACGAGGATCATAGGCAGGAATACATTGACCCTTAACAGCCATGGCAAGTTCCGGGTGGCCAAAGTAAGCTGCAAACTTCGTAGTCCCTTCTGCAAGTTTATCCCCGATACCTTTCCGGAATGCGATCAGTTCTGCCAATTCAACCATGCGTGCCGAGTCACCCCATTTAATGCCACCGTCTCCATTGGTGTAACCTTTTTCGGTTGCTTCCATATAAGCTCCCAGGACACCACCGATTTCAATTGCATCAAACCCGTGATCATTTGCCAGGTCAATCATTTTTGCCACAACACGTGCATCACTGTTGTTACAGTTTGCGCCAACACACCAGGCAGGTTCATATTCCACGCTTTCCATCCGCAAACCAGCATATGGGCCATCTTTGACCTCTACTTCTTTCTTGCATGCAACCGGGCAGGCATGGCAAGTGGGATTGGAGACAAGCAAATTTTGCACAACATATTCCCCTGATATCAATTCTGCTTTTTCTCCAAATGAAGTTAGTTGGGAATTTTTGGTCGGTAAACCGCCAATGGAATTTGTGATATTCATCAACACATTTGTGCCATAGACGGAAAGACCGCCTTTCTTTGGGCTGGTTACATTACCTTCATCCATAATGGTAGCCAATGCTCGTTTGTGGGCTGCTTTCCAGGCTTCTTTGTCGGCTGCTTTAAACATATTTTTTTCAGATTTGATGACAATCGCTTTGAGATTTTTACTGCCACCCACGCAGCCGGTTCCACCGCGTCCACTAGCGCGATCATTTTCATTTACCCAACATGCGAATTTAACCAGATTTTCACCGGCTTCTCCAATTGCGATGACCGAAAGGTCTTTCTCACCATATTTTTCTTTGAAATATTTCATGGTTGCATGGACGCCTTTACCCCAAATTTCATTGGCATCCAAAATTTCAGCTTTCTCATTTTCTATATAAAGATAGACTGGTTTGTCTGCTTTGCCCTTAAAAATTAATCCATCAAAACCTGCCCAGCGAAGTCGCGCAGCAGACCAACCGCCGTGGTGGCTGTCCGTAATTGTTCCCGTTAATGGTGATTTTGTGACCACAGCCATCCGGCCACTCATGTTTGCTTCAGTTCCTGTCAACGGACCGTTCATGAAGCACAAAATATTATCTGGTGAAAGTGGGTCTACTTCGGGTCCATTTTGAAAAACATACCATACACCCAGTCCTCTACCGCCAATATATTTTTTCGCTGCTTCTTCGGGAACGGGTTTATACGAAACTTTCTTGTTTGTCAGATCAATATGTGCGATACGATTTGCATAACCACCTAATGTCATTTTACCCTCCGTGAATTAGTTTATTTCAATCAATTCGTCACCCAAACGAAAATAACGAAAAACACCTCCTTTAGTAAAAGTGCATTCTTCAAAGATTTCAGTTTTCGATAAAAATAAAATTAGGATTTTGGAATTTGAATAATGAGTGAGGATATGGATTTGCTTACAAAAAAATTATCCAAAATACACACCTGGACTTCAAGGGATATTTGGAAAAAATTGTAAGAAAAATTACTGAAAGTGTTTAAAAGTAACAAAAAACCGATCACTTTATTAATTTGTATCGGTACAAGTATTCGCAAAGAATTGTCTAAATTGCACCAATCTCGTGAAACCAATTACAGGCACTTTGGATGGCTTCGACGATATCTTTTGGAGGCATAATTCCTAATTCCCGAATTGCTTTTGTATTGGAATAATAAAAACCATAGCCTGCCATCCGAAACATGTCGGTGGATACAGGAAGATTGAGGATCGGGTTTACCCATTTCAATGGATTGGCAAATATTCGAATAGCGGCACCAGGGACAATTAACCGAGGGCCAGAAATTTTTAGATTTTCAGCAATTTTTTGTAGAAAATCTATAAATGTCACATTCGTTCCACCAAGAATATAGCGTTCACCGGTTTTCCCACGGTCAATTGCTGCCAAATGCCCTGCCACTACATCATCAATGTGAACAATATTTACACCCCCTGTTGGCATAAATGGAACTTTTTTCCTGGCAAGCTTTACAAAAATGGAGCTTGACTTTCGGTAAATATCACCAGGACCAATGACATAAGTCGGATTCACGATAACTGCATCCAATCCTAAACTGACAGCTTTCTGAACTTCCAACTCTGCCAGATATTTGCAATATCCATACGGCCAATAATCGGATCGATAGTTCCAGCTATGGTTCTCATCCATCCACAAGGCATTTTCAGGTGACTGGTGATCACTACTTTCCAAAGGAATTCCCAAAGCAGCCACAGAACTGGTATGCACAAATTTTTTAACTCCAAAAGCCAATGCTGTCTCCAACATGGTACGGGTGCCTTCGACTGTGACTGTATACATTTTCCCTGAATGATTACTGGTACCTATCATAGCCGCTGAATGCACAACGATATCCACATCTTGCATTGCAGACCGTACGCTTTCAGGATTGGTTAAATCACCGATGGCATGTTCAATCTGGAGATCTTTAATCAGCGATAAGTTACTGGATTGGCGATGAAATGCTCGAACTTTGTAAGCGCTTGAGGTCAGTGCTTTACAAATTGCTCCGCCGATAAATCCGGTTGAACCGGTGACTAAAACGCGCATTAACCGATCCACTCCAGGATTGTTGCTTCTCCCTGACCAACACCAACGCACAAAGTTGCCAAACCATATCGAACTTTGTTCGGTAGGTTTGCCCTGCGTTTCATCTCGTGTAGAAGTGTGGTCACAATTCGAGCTCCGGAACAGCCTAATGCATGACCTAATGCAATGGCTCCGCCGTTGACATTGACAATTTCTTCACTTAAGTTTAATTCTTTGATGACTGCCAGAGTTTGGGCAGCGAAAGCTTCGTTAATTTCTATGAGATTCAAATCCTGAATAGAAAGCCCGGTTTTTTGAAGTGTTTTTCGGGTTGCAGGTACAGGTCCAACCCCCATAATTCTTGGGGGCACGCCTGCTGATCCACTGCCAACCCAACGAGCAAGCGGAATCAGGTTTAGTTC
>PHBS01000041.1 GCA_002841995.1 Chloroflexi bacterium HGW-Chloroflexi-8 | reverse complement strand
TTTAATTTGCCAGTGTTGGTATTCACTAGACAAATTCAGATCATGCAGTTGCAAACAGAAGTGTATTCATCAGCCGATCAGCATCACCTATTGGTGACCTGGAAGGAAAAGAAACAATTACGATCACGCGCACTGATTTTATGGTCCCTCTTTCGGCCCTGGCAGCCTCCCATTGTTGAAAATATCCCTGATTCCGCCTGCGGAGAATATGAGTTTTCAATTTCAAGAAGTGATCACGCCGAAGGGATGTACCGTATACAGATGGTTGTGGTCGATCCCTGGGCACCTTCATCACCATCACCTTTACCGCCCGCTCAGGATACAGCGGAGTGTCACGAATTCGAAATATCATCATCTCGCGAACGACTGAGAAAACTCGAAAAAGAAATAGCAGCTTCCACGCATCGCCAAACAACACAGTTCAGTAACCGTATTGAGATTTCACTCATCCGGCAGCACTTGGGTGAAATGGAAGCAAGTAATCATGATCTTGAAGTCTGCTGTCGAGACTTAATTCCAGCAACGTCGCGTGAGATTTTAACTTTAAGGTCAATCCTTACCCGAACCAATTCCACAAACTTTGAGAAAGAGCTGGGTGGACAAATTATTGTACCGGAAGTATTAAGCCGATTGTATGGGGATATGATAGCAGGGGAAATCACCTTTTCAGAATTCACTTCTATCCTGGCGCTAGCGCCTCATTCAAAAAATTGGTCGGTACAAACTTGCGAGATCCTTGTTCAGCTCGAAGATCCCAAAATCCGTTTCAGGTCCCTGGTTCAGTTGGTAACCAAAGATATCGCAAAGGCAGTTAATTGGATTGTCAAACTACTACAGCAGTCTAGGCTTTCTCTTGAAGATGCAGTCGAACTTCTCTATGAAGAAAAACCCGCCGCAGTTGAACAGCTCAGAAAAAACAGGAGCGATCCCATAGCAGAACAACTGTTAGATTTATTGAGCCGTTACAATCCATATTCGGGATTGCCAGTAATACGGGCTGGTAGTTGGGTGCTTACCAACGCTGGCTGGGGACGAATTGAGGAAATCCTGGATCCGCGCACCCGAATTTCGGTGGACAGTTTCCTGGAAGGGGAAGGAAAGTACATTCTATCCGTGGCACTACATATCTACGAATGTTACGATCTGACCGGCGAAAAAGCGCTTATCAATATGGCTGCAAACGAAATAACATTTCCACGAGCGAATCGAATATTCATCTGCCAGCATTGCCAGGAATTTGTGACCACCAAAGTAGAAATGTTGAAGAGTCACCTGATTGCATCACATGGGAATGCCTTGCTTTACCCTGGGGAGCGGGGAAATATAGTTCAATTATCAAGCATTCAATTTAACATGAACCCGCAGCAAAATAAAAGGGATTAGTGATATGACATCGCATAAATCGATTCATCCTATTACGACGACCCAATTAACCAGGGGAAGTTATTTGCGCTATCTCAAGACTGCGTACCCTTTCCAGGATGACAATTTGCGCCGGCAGTTCTGGCAAGCACTGGAACAACCCGATTTATTGGTAAAAGGTCCGCTTCTAGAAGCAACCCCAGAATTTGCAAAGGGATACAGTATTAAAGATCTGGTAACACAAGGTGCTTTGGAAAGCGGATTTGCTCGTTTATGTGGTAGCGGACTGCCTTATGATCGAAGCCTTTATTTGCATCAAGAACAGGCAATCCGCAAGTTGTGTCAGGGAAAACGAAATCTCGTCGTCACAACGGGAACTGGCTCAGGAAAAACCGAAGCGTTCTTAATTCCTATCCTCAATTATTTATTGGGGGAAGAAAAACGTGGAACATTGAATGAACCGGGGATTCGTGCGCTTCTGCTTTACCCGATGAACGCACTGGCAAATGATCAGCTAAAACGTTTACGCAAGGTATTGGCAAACATTCCGACGATCAAATTTGGCAGGTATATTGGCGATACGGAACAGAAATATGAAAAAGCGCAAGAAAAATTCTACCGCCAGTTCCATGGGGAAACCCTGCTCAAAAATGAATTGATCTGCCGTGACCAGATGCAACAAACCCCACCCCATATTCTACTTACCAACTATGCCATGCTGGAATATTTGCTTCTTCGCCCGGCGGACAATGCCTTTTTTGATGGTTCAAACGCAAAACAATGGAAATTTATCGTCCTGGATGAAGCACATATTTATAACGGGGCAATTGGGATCGAAATTGCCATGCTGCTAAGGCGATTGAAAGATCGAGTTGTTAAAAGTGAACCTGGCAAGTTGCAGATGATTGCTACCAGCGCCACATTAGGGCGCGGTCCAAAAGACTTCCCCGCAGTCGTGGAATTTGCTTCTCATCTATTTGGTGAAAATTTTGAATGGGTGGAGGATAATCAGGATCGTCAAGATGTAGTCCAGGCAACACGGATTCAACGATCCGATAACAGTGAGCATCAGTATGAGGTTGATTCCAACCTGTTCCTCCAACTTCAAAGTACTTTGAATACTTCTCCTGAGACATTTGATCTTGAATCGATCGAGACGGTATGCAGGCAAAATCATCTTCCAAACCGAGTTATTGATGAGGCAAAACAAGCTCTTCAGAACATCTCAGATGACCAAAAATTGTCTTGCTTCCTTTATTTCTTACTCAAAGATAGCCTGGTACTTTATTTACTTCAAAAAAAGCTCTTATCATCTCCAACCTTGCTATCTGCGATTGCTGATGAGATATTCCCTGACGATGAACTGGCCGGCGACAAGTTGGTAGCATTGGTTGACCTGGCGGTTCGGGCTCGTAGAGATGCAGAAAGCGCCCCTCTTCTTCCTGCACGCTATCATGTTTTTATCAGAGCTCTTGAAGGTGCATTCGTTTGTTTGAATGAAAAAGGACATACGCCTGATCAACCCCGAATTTTTTTGAATCGACGGGAAAAATGTCCTCACTGCGGATCATTGGTTTGGGAATTACGTACTTGTTATCGCTGTGGCATGGGATATTTAACCGGTCAGGTTGAAAAAGTAGGATCACCCATTCACTTTTCTTCAAATGCTGCTGCGAATCAAGAATTTGGAAGCGAATCGTGTGGTTTTACTTTTACGCAGCAACTTGTCGCACTTGATGAGGATGAAGCGATTAGTGACGGCACATCATTGGATGACACTCCTGATATCAACGAAGATCCCTGGACACTGTGCCTGTTATGTGGCGCAATTGAGCAAGGCACAGATGTTTCAACAGGTTGTAAATGTGGCCCAAGTACCCCAAAAGCGGTACTAAATCGTCTTCCAGATAAATTGGTCGAAGGCCAAACCCCATTTATTACAATAAAACAGTGTGTTTCTTGTGGAAGCCGCAATAACCAGGGGATCGTATTACCGTTCTTAACGGGTCAGGACGCTCCGGTAAGTGTGTTGGCGACATCTTTATATCAAAACCTACCTCCAGCAGATGACGAGGAAATGCAATTCCTGCCCGGACAAGGGCGTAAACTCTTGGTCTTTTCTGACAGCCGCCAGGATGCCGCTTTCTTCGCGCCCTATTTAGAACGTACGTACCAACAAATTCTTCGCAGACGATTGATTTTGCAAACATTGGAAGAAGATCAAGAGGCAAAAGATGGAGATCTGCGCATGGAAGATATGGTAAGCCGGGTGAGAAAGCGCGCGGAACGGTGCGGATTGTTTCTGCCAACGGACAGCCGTGATAAACGCAACAGCACAGTTTATAAATGGCTCATGCAAGAATTTGTAGCTTTGGATCGAAGGATCAGCCTAGAGGGATTGGGGCTGATGCAATTCTGCTTGGTAAAACCCGAAGGGTGGCGTCCGCCGGCCCCATTACTATCCGATCCTTGGAATCTTATCCCCGAGGAGGCGTGGAATTTAATCGTTACCCTGTTTGACACACTTCGTGCGCAGGCATGTATCCGCTTCCCGGAAAACGTGGATCCAAGAGGTGAGGATTTTGCACCTCGGAATCAAATGTTTTTTATCTCAGATCGTACTCCTGACTCAAAGAGCCATATTTTCTCATGGCTGCCTGCACGCGGAAATAATCGCCGATCAGACTTACTGCTAAAATTATTGGCTCAATGTGCGCCACATTTGGAACAAAATCAAATGGAACAGATAGCGGTACAAACATTGGAAGGCATCTGGAAAAACATCACGAAAGACCCTGCCTGGAAATACCACTTCTTATCTGAAACCCGTCCAGGTCAAGGTTTGGTGTACCAGGCAAATCATGAAATGTGGGAAATCGCACCGGTCGCATCAGATCAATTGGTCTATCAATGCTCGCGATGTAAAGGTCTAACCACACTCAACTTAAAAGGCATATGCCCTAACTATAAGTGTGATGGGGTATTAAAGCCTGTAGATTTCCAATCTGAAACCTGGCTCGAAAACCATTACCGCCGATTGTATCAAACCATAACCCCAATTCCGCTATCTGCAGAAGAACATACCGCCCAATGGTCCGCTGATTCGGCTTTGGAAAAGCAACAGAATTTTGTTAACGGTGAAATTAACATTTTAAGCTGCTCCACAACCTTTGAACTTGGTGTAGATGTGGGCGAATTGCAGGCAGTTCTTATGCGAAACATGCCTCCATCCACTGCTAATTATGTACAACGAGCAGGTCGCGCAGGTCGGCGAACAGATTCGGCAGCATTTGCCATGACATTCGCTCAACGCAGATCACACGATTTATCTTATTTCTCCAGGCCAGACAAGATGGTGTCGGGTATGATCCGACCACCGATGATCAGCTTGGAAAATGACAAAATAATTCGGCGTCACATCCATTCAGTCCTTTTTGCCAGTTTCTTCCGTTGGGCGAAAGAAAATTACGGTACCATTTATAAAACTGGGGGAAATTTCTTCTGTCAAAGCGCAGTGAATAAAAGCGGTGCTGCCTTACTGAGGGAATATATTCAAACCAATCCTGATGAAGTAAGAGACGCCTTGAATCGCCTTTTGCCTGAATCCGTAATTGAAATTTTCGATATTGATCATTGGGGTTGGATCAATAATTTGACCAGTATCGATGGTAGTAGTAACCCATTGCAGGAAGATCCAGTGATGGATAGAGCTGAAGCTGAAATAAATGGTGATCTGGAAGATATAGAAAAAGCGATCCAAGAAACGTTGAACAGTGATTCTCGTTTTAAATTTGCTCAGGCAGATCGATTGCGCCAAATGGAGGAAACCATCAGCAATCGAGATCTATTGGGCTACCTTGGATCACACAACATATTACCAAAGTATGGTTTTCCTACAGACGTGGTCGAACTGCGAACCAACCATCTTCATATCCCAGAGGCAAAACAGATCGAACTGCAACGCGACCTTCGAATTGCGATCACTGAATTCGCTCCAGGTGCTGAGGTTGTTGCAGCAAAACGAGTGTGGGTAAGTGGTGGGCTTCACAAACCACCTTCAAAGCAGTGGCCCGTATATTCCTATTCGATTTGCTCAAAGTGCAATGGTATTTTTACTACTTTGGGAAATGAAATTGATACTTGCCCTAGATGTGGCGAAAATCTAAAGGGTGCCAAGTCAAAACGGACTTTGAAGGAATTTGTTGAACCGGAGTTCGGTTTTGTTGTGAAAAATCAAGAACCGCGGGCATCTGGGGAAAGTCGACCAATTCGCATCTATGGATCGAAAGTGTATTTTGCGGAATATCGAATTCCTGGAAAAGAGGATTTGCCAACAAACGACCTTCAACAGGTTAAAAACTTACAAGCTCCGAAAATCAAGATTAGTCAGAGATATTCCAGGTATGGATGGTTGATCGTAATCAACGAAGGAAAGTCAAAGGAAGGCTTTCGGGTTTGCCGCTCTTGCGGTGCGGCCGAATCTGTTCCTCCGCCTTGGGAGAGAGTGAAGCAGAGTAAACCAGCTCCCCATACGAATCCCATTACAGGCCGGCAATGTAATGGCTTTCTGGAAACATATGCGTTAGGCCACAAATTTATGACAGATATATTGGAACTTCGGTTTGAAGGAATGCTTGCTAATCAAGCTGATGAAAATACCTGGCGATCTGTTTTATATGCAATATTGGAAGGTGCCAGCGAATCACTGGGTATTCGACGCGAAGATTTGGACGGAACTCTTTACTATAACCAGGGAAGTAATATTCCCTCTTTAATCCTTTATGATGATGTACCAGGTGGAGCTGGTCATGTGAAGCGTGTTTTAAATTACCTACCAGATACAATACTGTCCGCCAGGGAAAGAGTAACCCTTGATTGCTGCGGTCCTGAAACAAGTTGCACGGAGTGCTTAAGGAACTATCGAAATCAACCATATCACGAAGAGTTGAAGCGTGGATTAGCTAAAGATTTCCTGGATGAACTTATTGAATCTTTTGACCTGTAAAATTGATTGATGAAAGGTTTTGTTTATGCAAAATAAAGAAAAAATTCCGGTAATTTTATATGGCTGAAAATTTCATCAACCCGATCACGATGAGTTTTGGTCTGCTCGATGGTTATCGTGAACTTCTCGTTGAAAACTTGGGAAAAGCCGGCTTATCAGAGCAGGATATTGCCCAAGTCTGTATTAGCATGGAAGTGGATCGCGGCCTTTTTCTATCTATCAACCGAAAATATCTAAATGGTAAATCCTCCTTCCGTCAGTTTTGTGGGGATCACCATTTGGCTCAACGCTTGCCAGATATGTTTCCGAAAATTAGCCATCTACGAGCTCACCAGGAAAAAGGCATCCAGGCCATACTAGCAGATAAAACAACAATCATTTCGACTGGCACCGGCTCAGGCAAAACAGAGACTTTTCTAATTCCAATTTTGGATCATTGTCTTAGGAATCCTGGACCAGGCATCAAAGCTCTGATTCTGTATCCGATGAATGCACTTGCCAATGATCAGGTTGACCGGTTGAAAAAAGCCATTGACGTGGTACCAGAATGTGGCGTGCGGTTTGCCCTGTTTACTGGTGATACATCCCAAGAAGAACGTACCCGCATTCGTATGGATCCACCAGATATTTTGGTGACCAATTATGTCATGCTCGAATGGATGCTCACCCGGCAGGAAGACCGCAGGATGTTTAAGAACGCCCGAAAGAGTTTACACTTCCTGGTTCTCGACGAAATCCACACCTATCGCGGCAATCGTGCTACTCACATTAAGTACCTGCTTGCTCGACTCAAAGCGTTATTGGATAGTCCATTGGTGCAAATAGGAACCAGTGCCACCTTGCGAAGCCAGGCATATGAAGGATATCTCCAGGGTGAAAGTTCAGAACGGTTAGATCATTTTATTTGCCCTTTACTGGAGGTCGAGGATTATGCCTTTATCGAGCCGGAATACGAGCCAGAGTCCGTTGCCGGCATTCCTAGACATTGGATCCAAAACCCTGATGTTTCACAACAATTAGGCTGGGCATTAACTGTGGATAACGATGCTGGCTTAGCTAATTTGACCAACTTGACAGGGGTTCATTACCATCCGGATGATCTCTTTCTGAGCGATATAGATTTTATTCAATCGGGGTTGTACCGAGATCTGGCTAATAACCCATTTGTGTTTGCCTTGCGAAAAGCTTTGATCGAGAAAGGGGCGCAAAGCTTTACTGACTTGGTCAGCTTGCTCACGCAACTTCTCTCAGAGCCAACCATGGCTGTGCATGCGGATGAAATCACGAAGGCCTATTTAAGTAGCATAATGTTCTTAAATCACCTAGCTGGAGATCATCCACTAATAGATTTACGCGTACATTTGTTTCTGCGAGATATTGGTGGATATCTGAAACGATGCATTAAGTGCCAGAAATATCATTCTGGCCGGCAGGAGTTTTGCCAGGATTGCGGCTTTCCGTTGTTCCTGGTTTACCGCGAAAATATTAACCAATCCATTGGTAAAATTTCTGGCAATCGCCTCAAATGGGAACTCCAACCTGAATCGGATGACCGTAAGAATTCATTTTATGTCTTGATCACACAAGATGCGGAGCCAAGCCAGGGAGAAACTTTAGCATTTCGAGATAATCTCCGCCCGAACAAAGAAGAGATCGTTTTAGACTATGAAGATTATGGCCGATTAAGGCTTACCCTGCTGCCAATTCCCGATTATGAAAAAGTTATTTTGCAGGCTATTTTGCTTTCTGATGAGCGCAAAGATTACCAATATCTATATAGATTAGTTAGCAAATTGCTTTCCTATCAGAAACCAGACCAACGAAAGTTACTGGGATTTGTTGATAACCGTGAAAAAGCCACCCAGTATGGTATCATGCTTCAAGACGAGTTTGCCAGTGATTTCTTTGATGCTTATCTGCGCTTACACTATCCACCCGGGAGAGAAGTTGATCTGGAAAATACACTTGAATTGCTTCGAGAGCAAATTCCAGACCCAAAATCTCTTTCAACTCTTGAACAAGAACTGTTTCAAGAACTTGACCTGTGGTATTGCCGAAGCATTGGTTATTCACCACGCAAATTCTTGTTACTACAGGATCGCTTATGCCTGAAAAACGTGGAAAATCTCTCTGAACTGGAACGCGATCTTCTTTCCATCTTCATAGCCGAGCGAGCAATTGCTCTTCGCTACTCTGGCGAATTGCCTGACAGTCATTTTATTCGCTTCTGGAGATATCTGGCCACCGACCGAGTTGGCATATACCTTGATCAAAGTAATAGCTCGGAGTTGCCAGGATATCCAGGAATATCACTGGGAGGGCAAGGATATGAATATCGGGAATTCATTCGGAAGTATGGCAGTGATCAGATTCGGCAGGCAGTTGAAACGCTTGTCCAGAAGGAAATCTTGGTAGAAGGTCAAACGGCCGACAGTAAGACCCATTATTATCTATCTCCGAGAGCAGTCTGTTTCAATTTGCCCCCTAGCGAATACAACAACTACAGGGAGCTAAAACGAGATTTATTGCGCACCGCCGCTGTTCACTGCTCCGAAATAAAAAGTGAACAGCGTAAAGATGTTGAAGCAAAGTTTCACAAATGTGAGATCAATTTTCTGAGTGCCACACCTACGCTGGAACTTGGTATCGATATTGGCAGGCTGCAAATGGTACTGATGGTGGGTGTGCCACCTATGCCGTCAAATTATGCCCAACGTGCGGGCCGTGCTGGACGCGATGCAAAAAACAAATATGCTTTGATTGCCACATTTTGCCACGAAAGCAACTCCCACGATATTCACTACTTTGCCAATCCGAAGCAGATGATAGATGGGATCATATCGCCACCTGTTTTCAACCCCTCAAATCGTCCAATTGTTGAAAAACACATCAATGCATTTGTATTATCCGAACACATCGACTCCAGGAAGCAATTTTCTCATTTTATCCGTGAAATCGATCAAGAGATTAACAATATTGACACAGAAGTCAAACGCATTTTTTCCTCTACTTCTGACTCAATGAATTATCTGCACGGTGAATTCAAAAGCTATCTGGATCAAGAAGCTCAGGCTATCAATACTGTCGCAGGCAGCAGCCTGCAGCAGTTCTTTTATTCACGCGGCTTTTTCCCCGAACACGCTTTTCGCCATGACCAGGTTTATGTGTTAGACAAGAAGTACCAGCAAGCACTGGAAAAGGAAAACAAACAACTCCTTGCTGATGTGTCGCTATCTGAGCGAGATCCCGAGATGGCGTTCAGGTTGATTGTTCCAGGACAGAAAATGTTTATGGCGGGCGATGTATATAAAATCTTGGTAAAAGGGAAGTTTAAGGAGATTCCCTTGTCAGATCCAATTCCAACTCGCAGCTACAGCGTTTTTCTGGCTGAACAAGAATTACGTTTTGCTTCGAAAGATAAAGTCAGGTCCAAATACTTGTTTAGAACTACCTTTAGCTATACTGGTGATTATCAAGAAAAACGCAAAGTTTTAGGAGTGGCTTACGATCCAGATTGTACTTTGACTTTTGTGAACCGGGGGCTATCTAAACCAGATAACGAACAACCTTTTTCGGATGGTAGCCAAGAATTCCAGCTTGGCTACCAGTTAACAAGGCAGGCCATAATCTTGCGCTTTGACCGGAAAATATGTTTTCAGCCTACCCATGCGCTTAGCTTGGCGGCCGCCTTGGGCAAAGCTATTATCGATGGATATGGGCTTGACGAAGCTGAAGTCCGTTTGCTAACTGAAGCTGTCCCTTCAAAACTTGATCCAGAAGAAGCTGACTTTTCGTATATTATTTTCTATGATTCTTCTGGTAACGGGAACATTCCCTTCCAACGCATTTTCACTGAATTCGATCGAGTAATTTCTCTGGCCTATAAAAAACTATCGGAGTGTCCGGGTAGCCCTGGCCAGCCATGCACAAAAGGGTGTTATGCTTGCCTGAGAAGTTATTACACTCAACATGCTGCATCGGCTGTCGAAAAACCCACCGCTTTGATGTTTTTGGGATATCTGTTAGGAAAGAATCCTTTCATTCCTTCTGTTCAGCCTTATGAGAAAACACCGGATCAGTTTGACCTGATTTTGGCGGTTCAGCGACAAGGAAACCAATGGCATGTGCAAGGCCATCGGCAAATGTACACGACCGAGATTGTTGATGAGCAGAACCAGACTTTATTTAATCTGCTCATTCAGGTAATTCAGGCGGAGTTCTCTACTGAGACAAAATCGCTCAAGATCATTGCAACGGATGGTTATATTGTCGATGCAATAAATCAAGGCAAAATTAATAAGAACAAGGAGGCGTTTGCACGCTTACAATTCAATCTGCTCCGCTTCCAGTATGTCCAAGCAGAAAAAGGTGGATAAATGAAATGTCAGTTGATTCAATCGCCGGCGTATGCACCGCATAACCAGGCTGAAGAAGATTTGCTTCGATTTTTATGCAACCTGCCGGAAAATTTTTATGTATATCGAGAATTACAAATTACACCGGAATTTGCAGACCGGGTCCGAGGTCTCGAGAAAAAACAACCTGATTTTGTTGTCATTGCACCAGAAATTGGAGTTTTATCTGTTGAAGTCAAAGATTGGAATATCGATCGTAACCGTTATGAATGGAAGAATCAATACAAAGTTAATGTAACTCGACCTGATGGCGATATTGATGATATTGATAACCCAGCAGCTCAATCCGATGCCTACCAGCATGCTTTGGAAGAGCAGCTTAAAGAAACTTCGATTTTCGTAAGTTCAATCGTCGCATTTCCACGTATTTGTCGCAATGATTTTCTGGATAAAGTTGAAAATATTAAGGTTCTTAATAATCCAGCCTCCAGGTTTTACTTAGATTTGACCAGGACTATTTTTAAGGAAGATCTGGACGCCAATTGGGCTCATCCGGAGCGTTTACTGGAAAAGATCGTACGCCTTCACAAGTATTTTCAATCCAGCAATTCAGACCAAACCGATGCTGCACATCGCCACCTGTTACCATCTCTATATCGTATCGGCGATTATTCAAAACGACAGGCTGGCCAGAAGCGATTGAAAAAACTCACCCAAGAACAACTGGATTGGATTTTCAATCAAGACCCGCATAAAAATTATCTTTTGGATGTTGCTGGCAGTGGGAAGACGAATGCATTAATTTCAAAAGCTTTATATTTGGTTGGGCAGGCCGGTTTGGCCACAGTTCCAAGAATTCTGTTGACCACTTACAGCACCAACCTGGAAATCAACATACACCGGATCTTTACTAACAAAGTATTCGAGTCGCCCGAAAAAGAACGGCAACAATATCGAAGTTCGATTCATATCTCTTCGTTGCCCTCGTTGATGGAAGAAATCGTTATATCATTTTATGGCGTATCCGCATCGGCTTATCGCTCTCAACGACCACTGGATGAGACATCTCTGCAATATGAGCAGCACTTGCAAGAACAAACCCTTGAAATCTTACGGGAAAAACCGGATAGCTACCGCCTGTTTGATTATATATTTGTCGATGAAATTCAAGACTTTACAGATCCTTTCTTGGGAATCTTGACACATCTGGCTCGGAAAAAGAATTATTTTTTTGTTGGGGATCTGGGACAGAAAATTTATCAGCGCAGCTATAACCTTGCGCGGCTTGGCTTTCTCACTGAGAAACTTGAACTCGAAAAGACTTATAAAATGTATCGAACGCCGCGCTATATTGCAGAATTTGCTACCCGTTTTATCCTGGGCGATGCAACCACCCGGCAAGAATTAGCAGAAAACGGATATACTGAAAACTTCCAATTCCCTAATACCCTTGAAAATGGGGCAAATTTATGGCAAACGAGTCTTCCAGAGCAAGATCTCGCCCTTAAAACCGTTGAAATCTTGAGCGGTGGTTACCAAGAAGATGATCTCCTGATAATAACATCCCAACAAAGGTTATCCAGTTGTGAGGAACAACTTCGCCTCAAAAATGTTCGCTATCACATAGGTGAAAGTGAGAAAGGCGGTCAGGTGAGTTTGACAGATTTTATGAATGTCAAGGGGCTCGAAAAGGAAGTTGTCCTAATTTGCGGGATCGAAGACCTGTATGAGCGAACACAGACTGTTGGCTTGTTTGGAGATGAGGACATACGCTGGCGGGAAGAGCAGCTCTCTCGTCGTAAGATTTATGTGGCTCTTACTCGGTCACTCGAACATCTATATCTGTATTATCAAGATTCCACAAATATTTTCCTACAGGAGCTAATCAAGATTAACAGAGATATATTACAAAAGCGTCAGAAAGGATTGTATGGAGTATCTGTTTGAAACTGAACTCCGCGAAGAAGCGGAGAAATTTATAAAGACATTGGTAGTGGCAGGTATTCAGGGAAGAATCGCGCCGGATGGATTCCGAGATTACTTGGTGAAACTTTCTATTTCAGTTGGGCAGAAATCTTTTGGGAATATCAACCTTTATTACAGTCCCAATAAAAAGAGCTTTTCTTTGAAAACCCATGAACTGAAAGAAAAGTCGATCATCCCTGAGCTTGAGACAGCTTGGGCTAGCAATTATCCCAGCAAGCTGATGACCCAAAGAGCTCCAGAAGGAAACCAACTTGCTTCACCAATGGAATACGAAGCTTATGTTGATGGTTCCTATATTGATGGGCCTATTGGGTATGGAACTTTGATTCTTAAGGACGGCAAGTCGGTTTTCGAAATCGGAGCGACGGTTCAGATTCCAGCCCTCTTAGAAATGCGACAGGTTGGGGGTGAATTGCAAGCCGTTTATACTGCAATCGAATGGTGCCAGAATAATCATGTGCAATTGATATCGATTTTTTATGATTATGAAGGTATCGAACGTTGGGCAACCGGTAGTTGGAAAGTCAACAATCCTGCCACGCAGGCTTATGCACGCTTTATTCAAGAATGTGGCATCCGGATCCTTTGGAACAAAGTCAAAAGCCATTCCGGAAATCATTGGAATGATTATGTAGATCATCTAGCCAAACAAGGCTCCCAAAGTCAAAAAACTGCAACCAGCAATGTCACTGATGAACTTTCGAAAATCCTTGAAAAGGCTCGAGATTTTGTAGTGAGATTGCAACAGGAAAGCATTACAGCAGATGTTCTTGGCATTATAAATGGTCAATTTGTTAGGTTGACTGTTCGCCCACGCGGACAGGTGGATATATACAGTACTCTCAAGCGCACGCCAGATGAGCCTTACTTTTCGAACATTCCTGACCTTCAATTGCAGCAAAAAATTGCGACTTTATGGAAATCATTCTATAGGGGGGATACGGTTCCGGCTGATTTAGTACCTAAAAAAGTTTCATCACTTGCCGAGGTTGAACACTTTTACGCTATTATGTCCCCTTATCGTGATTGCTGGTTTGATTTCTCTGAGTTTGCCAACGCTCTTTCGCGTGCTTGCGAAAATGAAAGCCGGTTAGGTAGATTTGCACTTATACTTCAAAATGCTCATGACTTTACCACCTTGGAAACTGTATATCAACAAATTAAAGCTGAAGGAAAATATTGATGACTGATCAAATTCCTACGATATACGAGTCCGCTGAATCACTGCGCAAACAAGGAAATTATCAGCCCGCAGCTCAGGCTTTTGAACTACTTTGGAAAAAATCACCCTCACCATCCATTGGATGGCGCTGGGCATTTTCCTTAAGGAAGATGGATTCCATTGCAATGGCCGAGAAAGTTATCCAAGAAGTCATCCAGAAGTTTCCGAATGACAAGTTTGTGATTAGTGAGTTTGGCTGGATACAATATTTTAAGGATATTAAACCAGGACTAGACGAAAACAATCTTGGCCGAATTATAAATGCTGCAAACAAAGTATGGACATACAGTCCCACCGATCTACTCTTGGCCAAACTAGTTTTAGCAGTCACCAAGGCTGCAGGGAAACGAGGCAAATGGGATATCGTTTTGGAATGGTCGGGGCGAGTACAGGCTGACCAGTTAGATTCGAAGGCAACTGAATACGAAGGAAAGCCAGGTATGAGTGACCGAGAGCTGTGGTACATCCGCCGCTCTCATGCGATGCTAGAACTAAGTCAATTTAATGAAGCTCGCCAATTTGCACATGAAGGGCTTAAGGAATTTCCTAATGAATTGTATTTGTCACGGAACAAAGCGCTTGCCTTAGCTGGATCAGGCGATGTCGCCGGAGGCGCAGCCGAATTACGGCAATTACTTCATCACCCTCGCGCAGATGCATATTTAAAAGCTGACCTTGGTGAATTGGAATTCCAACTTGGAAATTTGGATGAGGCAAACCGTTTGCTTTGTGAGGCTGTCTTAAATCCTCAAGGAGATCAATACAAATTGGGATACTTTCTGACAATGGCTGAAATAAACCTAGCCAAAGGAAGACCTATGGCCGCCGCAGAAAGTATAGCTTTGGCTAAAGCTGTTCGCCAAAAAGAAGAATGGTCCATTCCTGCGAAGTTAACCCATTTAGAGCAGGAGACGATCGAGATGCTCGATGCACAAGGGCAAGTGTGGCCTGAGCTCCCTCAAGATATTCATTCTCTCTCGAAATTGTGCGCTGGGCATTGGAAAGCAGAATCCACAATTGGCCTTAAACGAGTAACCGGGCGTGTTGGTCGGATATACCCTGATAAGAAACATACATTTCTTGAACGGGATGATGGTGAGAAATCTGTGTTTGTCCTAGTTCGTGATCTACCCAAAGGGTGTTCGGAAGGTACCAGGGTAGAATTTGTTTTGAAACCAAGTTTTGATCGGAAGAAAAATGAAGAGTCAATGCAAGCTGCTGATGTTAAAATAATCAGGACATAAAAAGCCTCATGTTAGTATTTAACCCAATAAATATGACTGGTTCTTGGGTTGGTAAGTGCGTTTTTTAAAACGAAAGGAGCTGTCAATTTAGATGCAGACAGCTCGTGCATATTAATTCTTTGACGTTATTGAAGCCAAAAATGAATTTGTTGGCCATAACTTCTTCTTCTCACTGATATGATGTAAGTTATCGGCCCTTATCGGCAAATAACGGCATTATTCGGTATCCTTTAATACATAATAGGCACCCCGTTTTTGCCCTTTTTGCTGAATAATTCCCACATTTTCAAGAATTTGTAAATCTTTCCGAGCAGTACGTTCGGCAATTTTGCCCTCAGAAATCTGAACATATTCTGCCGTTGTGATAGAGCCGTGCTCTTTGATGTATTCCAAAACAAACTTTTGTCTTGGGGTTAAATCGACATCAAAAGGCTTCGATGACTTTTCTGGCTTAACCGCCAAATGATAATATGCCCAGCGCCGGGTGCCACGCATTTCAACCAAACCACTGTCAACCAGTCCCTTTAAATCTTTCGTTGCCGTAACTGAATCCACATTATTCAGCCGGCAATATTCAGGATTTGCCACTTGCTCATGTTTTCGGATGTACGCCAATGCAGTCCTCTGCCGAGGGTTTAGTGCAAACCCTGCAAACTGGTTCAGCCAGGCCAGGCTTTCCTGATCCAGAAGGGTTTGATTGGAGAAAACCACCTTGAAATAGTCATGATGATCTTCAAATTTTGGCGGTTCAAGATGTGCCTCTCGCATCGCTGATACCATTGCTCGGATCCCTGAACCGCGATTTTCAACAAGACCAACTTCGCTAAGCAGGCGTATCAGAAGCTGATTGCGTGAAGCCTGGGAGGTTTCCAGGTTTGTAAGGCTAACTGGCCCAAATAATCCACCCGGGCTAATGATCTCTAAACGGTCCGCAAACATTTCGATTCGCACTAGACTTCCGAGGACGTAAGAACTGTAATCACGATGAGCGACAGCATTGACCAAGGCTTCCCGCAAAGCCTCTTCCGGGTATTCCGGGATCATCCGGTGCAATATTCCCTCGATCAGGGTGGACTGTTTCATATTGGTAATGCAGCGCGAAACGGCCTGATCGATGACTTCTGGCAGCGGTCCCTCAAATTGCGCATTATCTTGAAAACGCTCGCCGCGGGGTCCCCTTGTCTCTGAATCGATGCCAAAATACCTGACAAAGCTGATCATTAGTGAAGGATAAATCTTCTGTGGCCAGGATCCAAATACCAGCAACCCAGCTAAGGTTGGAAGTGCTTCCCCGTTTTCATTTGCCAGTACATCTAAGGCAGTGAGTTGGCCAATCGTATCTTTTTCGCCCAGGCGGAGTCGATTCCAAATGTTACTGCGGGTACGCTGGATCCGATCCAGGTAGGTCAATACCAGTTTCTCATCCAGAGCAGTAAAGGAGGCTGCTTTCACCACATCGCGGTCAAAGGTCGGTTGTCCACGCCCAATCATGAAAGTATATATTTCATACGGGGTCATGCGCCGGTTCTGGTTGCCGACACGTAAAAAAGAACCGGTTTGCATACCGGAAGGCTTATAAAAACAGGGTTTGTGCTGAAAGTCGCATTCTGGCACTTCGGCGACGATGATCGATTTGTGTTCGACTTCAAGGACCTGAATATCCAGTGCAAGGGGCGGCTCCATCTTGCCGGCTAAATCGGTCAACTCGGTGATAACGATCTGGATATTTTCAACGCCCGTCAGTGCGAATCGCTGTGCTTCATCTACCCCAAGGACAATTGCCCCGCCTTCCGATTGATTGGCAAAAGCGGAGATCGTTTCATAGAGATGTTGGGGTAAACCTTTTTGAGCGCGTTTGACCTCCAGGCGGGTATCCTCGAATTCACCCAACTGGACGGTCTTGATTAAATCGAAGGCATCTTGAGCGTTCATTCTTAAAAGTATAGCCGAATACCTGGGAATGGGCAAAGAAATCCATATGTGATTGAAAAGAGGGCGGTTTCGACCACCCTCTTGTACTACTTTACCGATCTGAACTGACAACCGAGGGTATGCTGTTTCCCCAACATCGTCCAGGATAACCGTTCCACCACATCCCACCAGATGCCTGGAATTTCATACCACGTTGCTCCTGCCACCCCTGTAGGAATATCAGGATCTGGTGCTGTGACTTTATCCAGAAAACCGCCTGGATGAATCGCCACGTCCGTATAAACCACACTGTAAATTGGTCCAAGAGTTGCCAGGGACAGTATCATTCCCCACCCACATTGCGAGGGTTTGATGGTTTTAGCTGCATCCAGGCGATCCTGGATGAACTCAACATAAGTTATACCGTCCGGTGCTCCAGTAACTGCCATAGGCTGGTTCGCTCTGTATCCAATAAAAATCAAGCTGGCGCATACAAGAATTATTATTGTATTCCATGTGGTTTTCCAAATAAAGTGAAAGAATCCGGCGATCATCCTTACTCCTTTTGAATTCCAGTTTTGTAACTGTCTTCTGGCTTCCCACCTTCGCCAATCATTAAATTTCCAAATCTCAGTTCTTCCCGATACATCCGATCAATAGAAACCTCAACGACATCACCTTCACTGCGCCCCATAGTACCAGCCAGGTCTTTCAACTGGCGAACACACTCATAACTTAGTCGAAATGAACGTACTGGTTTGGTGGGTGAGTTTTTCCTGGGCATTTTTCGCTCCTTAATCAAGATAGATTTCATTGTAATACAAATGTAATACTTAATCAAGGACAAATTTAAGAATTGGTGAGGAAAACCTATTTTTTTACTGCCTCCACACGTTCAAGAGAAATTTTTGGATTGTATGGCATAATTAGTTTTGAGGCAGAAAACAGAAATTATCGTCATCAAGGAATTACTAATGGAAGAACCAAAATCCCTGGACAGTCTATTTAAAGAGAAAATTTTCCGCATACCTGATTACCAACGAGGTTATGCCTGGCGCCGAGAACAGCTCAAGGATTTCTGGGAAGACCTGATAAATCTTTCTGGCGGCCGATCTCATTACACGGGTGTACTTACTTTAAAACAGATTCCAGACCATGAAATAGCCAGAAATACCAAGGAATTTTGGCTGGTAGATGACCATTCATATCACGTTCATCACATTGTTGATGGGCAGCAAAGACTAACCACTTTCATTATTTTCTTGCAATCATTCGTTGATTTCATCACAGCATTACCGGAAAACAAAGAAAAAACAGTCGAGAATATTTATGTCACTGAAAGTATGAGCGTGGCAGATTTAGAGAGCCGCTATCTTTTCAAGACCAAACCAACTGGTGACCAATTTCGCACCTACATTTTTGGATATGAGAGCGACAACCCAAGTTATAACTACTTAAAATTTCGTATTCTTGGTGAGGAAGGTGGCGGCTCTGTAGAAGAAACTTTTTACACCCTTAATCTCAGTAATGCTAAAACTTACTTTACCGAGCAATTTCGCGAATTGTACGAGAGAGAAGGACTTGAAGGGCTTCAAGAAATTTACAAGAAACTCACCAAGCGATTTTTGTTTAATGAATATGTAATCAAAGATGAGTTTGATGTATTCGTCGCCTTCGAAACAATGAATAATCGGGGGAAAAAGCTCTCAGATTTGGAATTGCTAAAAAATCGCCTGATTTATTTAACTACCCTTTACAATGACAAGGAATTAGACCATGCGTCAAGGAAGAGCCTACGAGAGACGATCAATGATGCCTGGAAAGAAGCTTATCGCCAACTTGGCAGAAACAAAATACGACCGCTGAATGATGATGACTTCTTACGGGCACATTGGATAATGTATTTTAAATACTCCCGAAAGACCGGGCAAGATTATATTCGCTTCCTCCTTGATGAACAATTTGCACCTAAAAAGGTTCATAAGAAAATTGAGCAAGATGTGCTATTAGAAACCCCGGAAGAAGTGCGATCAGAACAAGGTGATGAAGACATTGAAAATGAGAATGGGGATTCTACTGAGGAAACATTACCAAAATCATATTCTCAACTAAGACCAACTGAAATCCGTGATTTTGCCAATAGCCTGAAGGATTCCGGTGTTCACTGGTTCAATTCATTCTTTCCTGATCTTGCAACAGGTATGTCTGTTGAGGAGCGGCAATGGATTGATCGCCTCAATCGGATTGGTATTGGTTATTTCAGACCGCTGGTTATGGCCTTTCTTAAAAATGTTAAAATTGAGAAAGACCGCATTAGTCTTTTTAGAAAGATTGAACGATTTATTTTTATAAACTTCCGCATGAATTTCGTGATGTCCAATTATGGTAGTAGTGAATTTTATAATGCAGCTCGAGCGTTGGACCGAGGAGAGATAAAGACTGAGAGGATAATTGCTCAATTAGAGGAAAGGCTTTCCTACACATTCCACCCTGACCGTACATTTCGGAGCAATGATTTCTTCAACAATCTTTACAAGAAATTCAAAAGTGGATCAGGTTATTACGGCTGGTCTGGCCTACGATATTTCCTTTATGAATATGAATTGAGTTTGTTGTCTGAGAGCCGACAAAAGAAGGTCGATTGGAGTGATCTTCTAAAATCAGAAAAAGACAGAATCTCCATTGAGCACATTTATCCTCAAACAGAAACTGCCGATTGGGCAACTTTGTTTACTGATATTACGAAAGAGCATCGCAAGTATTATGGCGCGACGTTGGGCAATCTTCTTTTACTCTCAATGTCAATTAATTCTTCGCTTCAAAATGATAGTTTTACTGAAAAAAAGTACGCTAAATATGATACATCAGGGAAGAAGATTCGAAATGGTTATTCCGATGGTTTTCACTCGGAGATCGAAGTATCTCAAAACAATATATGGGGACCTGATCAAATCAAAACAAGAGGGATTGCGCTTCTCAAGTTCATGGAAGATCGATGGAGTTTAAAATTCAAAGATGAAGAGCGTGAAAAATTGCTCTTCTTGAACTTTGAAGATTTAAACGGAAAACCTGGCATCCAATAACTAACTCACCCATCATCGGTTAAAATAGTTGCTAAACCACAACCTTAACCTCTCCACTGCGGACCGAGTCGTATGTACGGGTATAAGTTCCGTCCGGTGCTTGCCGGTCCGCGGTAAATTCCAATAATTTTAGATTTAGATAATGGAGCGCCCTCTAAAGATAAATAGGGGGCGTTTTTGATTGATATTCTTGTGAATTACTAGTATTGATTGATGCAAATTTGGTCAGGCCTTTGCGAGGATAAGGTATTTCAATAACTAAAATAATCAACCTTTATCATAGTTTTTCTTGAGCATGGCGATGATCTCTTCGAGAGAAATGCCGAGGGTTTTGTAATACTCCAAGTCTTTGGCAAGTTTTTCACCGGCCAGCTGGTTGCGCTTGGCATTCAGAACGTTTGGCTGCAGAGAAGAGACGAAACAACCTTTGCCGGCCATGGTGTAAATCAGACCGGCATGTTCCAATTCTTCCCAGGCTCGTTTGACTGTGATCACGCTGATGCGCAGCTCTTTTGCAACCGTCCGGATGGGTGGCAGGCAGGTGTCACTGGGTAGCTGACCCTTAATGATCTGCGCGCTGATTTGTTCAAAAATCTGCTGATAAATCGGATCCCCGGATGTGTTGGAAATAACAATATCCATGCAGGCTTACAAGTCCACTTTTTCAAAGTTGGCTGCTGATTTGCGAAAGGTCAGCCAAAGAGCCAGGGCGAAGATAAGCATTCCTGCGATCAAGATGGGGAATTGATATTTCGCCATCGCTGGCGCGGTGGTATCCAAATGCGTTTTGAAGAAAGGAATCATCTGCACAGCTAACTCAACAGCGACTACATACATCGTTACGGCGATGCCAGCGAAAACCAGAGGGATACCCACATTGACGGCAGTCTTGTAGAAAAGCGGAAGAAAGATGGCATTGAAGAGAGCATACATAATCAAGACCAGGCCGAAGAAAGCCATGTTGGCTTCAATCCCAACCATGTTACCGGCGGCGTTGGGGTTGATGCGGATGCCGATGATGGCAAAGGGGATGCCGATCGCGAGTTGCAGCAGTTCGACGATGGCAACGGTGATGATACGAGATTTAACCACATCGCTTTTTCTAACCGGCAAGGAGGCTGTGAAAAAGATATCCTTGTTTTCTCTGGCGGAAAGGAAAATGAAGAAAATACCCAAACAGGTGTAAACAAAAGCCACGTAATAGGGATAAGAGGGGATCATCAGCATCGCGCCAATCACCATAAATAGGTAGGTGGTTGGGTGCATCGCCAGTTTAATTTCTTTAAAAAGCAGCGCTTTCATAATTCTTTACTCCTTCTCGATGTGGATCATGATGGATTCAAGGTCCGCAGGAGCAACCTCCAACCCGTCCACGGTGGGCAGGTCGTCTGTGCGCATGAGAGCGGTGAACCCAAAGTCATTCTTCTTGCAGCCGATAAGTCTGGGTAGCAAGGTTTCGGTGAGCTGTACCCTGGTACCTTTGACGATCTTATAAGAATTTACCAGGTCGTCTTTGGAGGTACTGGCGATTATCTCTCCCTTTTTGATGTAGGTAATGAAATCAGCGCACTTTTCGAGATCGGAGGTGATCTGCGTGGAGAAGAGAATACTGCGTTCGCTGTTCTCGATCAGTTCCTGGAAAAGTTCTAGCAAATCATCCCGCGAAACAGGATCCAGGCCGCTGGTTGGCTCGTCGAGGATCAAGAGGCGGGCGTTGTGCGAGAGGGCCAGGGCAAGAGCGAACTTGACGCGCATACCGTCAGAAAGTTCCTTGACAGTTTTGTCTGGGTCGAGGTCAAAACGTTTGAGGTAGCTGACGAAGGCATTGGTATCCCACTCGGGGTAAAAACGGCGGGTGACGTCAGCGATGACCGATATTTTTTTCGTTGGATAATAGGACACCTGGCCAAGCACTAACCCGATCTGCTGTTTGCAGGAAAATTCTTCGGCAGCGAAATCCTTACCCAGCACGGTCACCATCCCTGAATCGGGGTGGACAAGGCGCATGATGGATTTGATGGTAGTGGTCTTGCCCGCACCATTGCGTCCGATGAAACCCATGATATAGCCCTGTTCGAGGTTAAAAGAGACGTTTTTGAGGTCTAACTTGGGATAGTGCTTGTTCAGGTTCTGAACGGATAGAATTTCCATTGCTCTCATTATTCCTTCCAAACTGTATATATCGTATATACACAATATAACGCTAAGTGAAAGAATTGTCAAGGGGGAATGGAGAAAGTCTTACCGAATCAAGCAGCAATCTATTCAATATTAAGCAGTTGCAATTTTTGAAAATTTTTATAATTAATTACTGTTGTTGTTGCGTGAATCAAATTCGATTATCATGTTCGTCATTAACATCTTCAAGGTTATACCGATTTTAAAATAATTTTTATTATATCTAAACCCACTCATTTCGAGACTTCGCAACGCTATGTCTTCCCCTGGTTACAAGACAGGGTTGATCCAGCTTGTTTCCGATTGTCCTTTAGCAAGTCGCACAATCCAGAAAATGAATTGTGCGACTTGCAAATCACATCTTAAGCTGCTTAATAATTTTGACAATTTCCGTAAACCCTCCCACACGGATTGAGTCGTGCGAACGTGTATAAATTCCGACCGGTGATGTAGAGGTAGAAGCTGGATCGAAATGTTAACCGCTCTCCGTTTGGAGAGCGGTTTTTGTATTAATATTATAATAAACGAGTGATCGGCAATCTTCAGCGTAATTTGGCAACGGGGAGTTCGCGTTCTATTTGTAGATAATATTACGAGGGAAACCACATGAAATTCTATGAATTCGGTATGGAAAATGAAAAGACCCTTATGCTGCTTCACGGGAACGCCTCCACTTGGAAGATGAGCTTTGGAAAAAGTATTCCACTTCTCACGGAGAATTACCATGTAATTGCGGTCGGGTTAGACGGCTTTGACCCAACGGAAGAAACAGACTACATCAGTGGTACAGATGAGGCAAACAAAATTGTAGATTTTATATGCGACCATCACAATGGTGAGATTTTTGGGATCTATGGCGCATCGCTCGGCTGCCTTCCAGCCATCCTTGTGAGTGTCAGTGGGAAAATCAAAATTCACCATCTCATCCTCGATGGCGCGGAAAATGTAAGCTTTGGCATATTTAACCCCCTAATGACCAAGGTTATAGCGAAGATGCAAGGGAAAATCGTGAAGAAGGTTGTAAGCGGGGAAGCTAAGTTTCTTATAAAGATGATGGGCATGCAGGAATATACTCCCGAAATGCTCTCAGAAATGATTTATACTGGAGCTTCGGTGAAGACGCTGGAGAACGCAACAATTGCCGGTTCAACATTCTATAACAAGGGAATCCAATGGATTAAGCCACAGATCGGCGTCCACGTGGCTTGCTGGTACGGCTCCAAAGAAGGAAACATGAAAAAAGCTGTGATCGGACTAAAAAAAATCTTCCCTGAGATACAACTGAAAGAGTTTGATGGATATGGTCATGGGGAGCTATTGCAGCATCCGGATCGACTCCGCAAAGAAATAGACAACTTTGTAAACACCTAAACGAGCATCTCAATAACCGAGTTTCTAAATAAAGCGGACGAAAAACTATATGAAGCAAAAGAACAGGGAAGAAACCGAATTAAGAGTTAGTCTTGCATTAAATACAGACATAAGCCCCGACCTGTAATACAAGGATAAATCAAACCAAAGTGCTCTCCAACCGGTGAGCATTTTTATTTAATATAGAGTGTACAGAAAAGTGCATTTTAAAATTTAAAAGAGTAAAAATAATTGTCTTAAAAAAAGGAAATGAAAATGGTCGTAACAGTTTTGGAAGCTCAAGTTACAAGTGCAAATGTCATGATTCTGCAGGAAACCTATCAACAAGCGGTGCAAAATTTGGATAAGGGGATCATTCAGACTTTTTTACTAAACAATACAAAGGATCCCGCTACCTGGCAGATTGTCACTATTTGGGAAAACCGTATGGTTTTGGATGCGATGCGTCAATCGGGAGACACTCCAAGAGGTGTATTAATCTTTAAGGCTGCCGGAGTTGTGCCAACCTTGTCGGTTTATGACGTTGTCGTTAATGGCATGAGATGACCTAAAAGTTATAAAAAGAAAATTATTATTTTTAAAATGATGTGACTTGCATGCCATCGCAGGAAGATACAATTTATTTTGTGTTCACTAACTACAAGATATAAATATTAAGGAAAATTAATTACTGGGCTTAGACAGACAGAAAGGTAACCATGATGAAAAATGTAAAGCAAACACCTGAGACAAAAGGTGTCACGGTGAAGCTTCTAGCGACACTTGACCTTGGTCATGAAATTGAAGATATGGCAGGACGACAACTTCGAATGCGGATGGCCACAATC
>PHBS01000225.1 GCA_002841995.1 Chloroflexi bacterium HGW-Chloroflexi-8 | reverse complement strand
ACGCGGCGTTGCTGCATCAGGCTTTCGCCCATGGTGCAATATTCCCTACTGCTGCCACCCGTAGGTGTATGGACCGTGTTTCAGTTCCATTGTGGGGGGCCACCCTCTCAGGTCCCCTACCCGTCTTCGCCTTGGTAGGCTTTTACCCTACCAACTAGCTGATGGGACGCAGGCCCCTCCCGAAGTGGATTTCTCCTTTAGTTGAAAGCTTCTAGTCTCTCTCAACTACATGGGGTATTAGCAGCCCTTTCGAACTGTTGTCCCCCGCTTCGGGGCAGGTCACCAACGCGTTACTCACCCGTTCGCCACTAAGTATACAATTGCTCATATACTCCGTTCGACTTGCATGTATTAGGCACGCCGCCAGCGTTCATCCTGAGCCAGGATCAAACTCTCCGCAAAAAAAAATTTTCTTCATCACCTTTTTTCAAGGTGTTTCGGTCTTTTCTTTGTAGCGGTTTAAAATTAACAGGTTTCTTACTTTACTTTCGTCTTCCTATCACTCTTCAGTTGTTAAGGTTCTGCTTCTTTCTCGAAGGCTGAGCGATTCTACCTGCCTCTAAATAACTTGTCAAGGGGCAAAAAACAACCGATGCTTCCGTTTTAGATTTAATAATCTTTGGGCGATCATCGGTCCGTTGTTCTGTGTCTTCGCACACGCATTTTGAAAGTGTTTGGTTTTGAGCGATTTACCGTTTCCGGTGAAATCGGGCTGCTTTATTTACTGCAGCGGACAGAATTATACCCCAGCCAATTCCCATGTCAAGGGAATCCGGAAAATTGATCTTAAACTCATTTCCCATTCGGTTTTCATTCATATTTTGTTGACATATTTATAAAAGATCTCAGATTATTTCTACTGTGATTGGAACCAGATGAAAACCAAAGAATAAATTTTCTTAAATCTTTAGAAATTCCTCCACTAGCTTTTTTTTATTGACTTGAATTGGGAACCGATTTCATTATAATGGCGTCATTATTGCAACCAGTGAAATTCTGGTAAGATAATATGGTGTTTCACAATATTATTTTTAAGAAAATTCTTTAAAAACAGAGAGAACTATTGGTAAAAACAACCTATGAGTAGCATTACTTATACAAATAGAAATTCGTTTTCCGTTTTAGGAAAGCTTTTAATTGCATTATTTACGGGTATTATCATCAGCATTGGATTAATATTGGCATTTGGGTTTGTTATCCAGATAAAGAATGCAAATCACATCATTCCAGGTGTTTCTATTGGTGGAATTGACTTAAGTGAACTGACACCACAAGAAGCGGCTCAAAAATTACAACAACAAATTCCTTACCCGGACCAGGGACGAATATTGCTTCGAGATGGTGAAAAAACTTATCTGCTAACTCCCGTTCAATTGGGTTTATTTTTTGATCCGGAAACAACAACGACCCAGGCAATGAAAATTGGCCGGGATGGGGGTATTACGAAACGAATCAACGCTCAATGGAATGCCTGGCGATATGGACGCAGCATTGCCCCGGTATTTGTTTTTGATAAGCGGGTAGCGGTTGCTCAATTAAATCAATTAGCCAATCAAATTAATGTCCCGGTTATTGAAGCTGATTTAACGGTTAGTGGAGTGGATGTGGTAGTCCACAGCGGTCAGATTGGGCGTCATGTAAATGTTGATGCAACCGTCGAGAAAATAGCTGCTTTGTTACCCACTCTCCAGGATGGCATTATCGATCTAGTCATTGAAGAGACTCCCCCTTATATCATCGATGCACAAGAACAAGCAGATTTTGCAAAGCAGATTCTGAGTCAACCATTAAAACTGACTGCCGAGAATGTTTCGTCAAGTCCGTGGGAATTTACTCCTGATGTTCTGGCAACAATGCTCCGTATAGAGCGAATCCAGGATAATTCAGGTAGCAAGTTTCAAATTGGATTAAATACAGATTATTTACAAAACTTTCTTTTTCGTCTTTCAAGAGATGTAAGTGTCGCTCCCAAAGATGCACGCTACATATTTAATGATGATAATCGCGAACTTGAAGTTATTGAAAATGCTGTCATTGGTCGAACATTAAATGTTGACGCAACCATTAATGAGATTCAGAAAAAAATCCTTGAAGAAGGCAATCATGAGGTCGCACTGGTTTTTGATGAAAATAAACCGAAATTAACAGACGATCTTAAAGGTGCCGATGTAGGCGTAACAGAACTCATTCATTCTGAATACTCCTATTTTTATGGTTCGAGCGCGGACCGTGTAAAAAACATTACCGTTGCTGCCAGTAAATTTCATGGAATCATGATCGCTCCAGGTGAGACATTTTCTATGGCAGATGCATTGGGTGACATCAGCCTAGATAACGGCTATGCAGAAGCGCTGATCATCGCCGGTGGGCAGACTATTACTGGTGTTGGCGGAGGTGTTTGCCAGGTCAGCACCACCTTGTTTAGAACTGTATTCTTTGCCGGATTTCCAATTGTGGAACGATATTCGCATGCATATCGTGTTTCATATTATGAAAGAATAGCTGGTGGTGCAATTGACTCACGTCTGGCCGGATTAGATGCTACCGTATACGTTCCAGTTGTTGATTTCAAATTTACAAACGATTCTCCCTACTGGATCTTAATGGAGACATATGTAAATCCAACTTATTCAAGCATCCAGTGGAAATTTTATTCGACATCAGATGGTCGATCTGTGGATTGGACAACTACGGGTCCTGTAAACACTGTCGACGCCCCAGATCCAAAATATGTTGAAAACCCGGATCTAAAAGAAGGCGAAATGAAACAAATCGATTGGGCAGCACAAGGTGCAGATGTGACTGTAAATCGCACGGTTTCCCGCAATGGAAGCACGGTATTTCAAGACACATTCTTTACTCACTATCAACCCTGGCAAGCAGTTTATGAATACGGACCGGGAACTGAAATACCCACGCCAGAACCATAAACCATCCTGAAGTAAGATAAATAGTAAAACACCTCTGAAATTCAGAGGTGTTTTGATTTATAAAAAAAATTTTCGTTTTAGCGCAACAAAATTGGGAAGATTAATTGAATTAAAATTCCAGCTGCCAAAACCGAAGCAATTTGACCTGCTGCATTTGCGCCTAAAGCATGCATCAAAATGAAATTCTGATTATCTTCTTCCAGGGCAACTTTTTGGGCCAATCGTCCACTCATTGGGAACGCGCTGATAGCTGCTGCTCCAACCAATGGATTAATTTTTCTCCCAGAAATCCAGCAGACTAATTTACCAAACAATAATCCGCCAATTGTATTTAACACAAACGCCAATAAGCCTAAAACAAGAACCCGGAGCGTACCGGTGTTCAAGAATTGAGCTGCCTGCATTGTGGAACCAATTGTTAGTCCCAAGAAAATTGTGGCAGTATTTGTAATGGCAGTCTTAGCCGTTTCCGCCAAACCGTCCACAACACCTGCTTCTCTTAACAAATTACCAAGCATTAAGGTTGCAATTAATGG
>PHBS01000040.1 GCA_002841995.1 Chloroflexi bacterium HGW-Chloroflexi-8 | reverse complement strand
GAAACTAGGAAGCGATAAAGAGCAAGTCGCTTCGATGGAAATTGCCATTCAGCTCAAAGAGAAAACTTATGCCACTTTATTAGACCAATACGACCAGGCTCGTTTAAAAGAAATTGAACGGAATAATATGATTTCTGTGGTCGAGCCAGCAATTGTTCCACTTACTCCTTCAAAACCAAACAAGATTCTTAACATAGGCTTGGGATTCATTATTGGATTGATCGGTGGTGTCGGTCTCGCTTTCTTATTTGAGAACCTATTTGGTTCCAGGCTATATTCCACAAAACAAATTGAGGAAATAACAGAACTAAATACGATTGGCAAAATTCCATCCATGGAAAGAGCGAAATTGATGAATCTGAAGAATAAAAAGGGTGAGCATTATTTTTTCCCTTTCAATGAGGCCTTTCGTCGCTTGCATGTGCAGATTTTACTTCAGAATAACAACCTTCCAAGCAGATATTCAAATAAGATTTTTATGATCACAAGTTCAGAACCTGGCGAGGGCAAGTCGACAATTACATCAAATCTTGCGATCGCCATTGCTCAATCTGGAAAAAAAGTAATTGTTGTGGATTGTGATTTACATATACCAAAGCAACACAAGATTTTTGGACTCACGAATTCAGCCGGGTTGTCAAGTTTATTAAACGATCCAAATACTGTGGATGCTGTTCAAAAAACAAGATATCCCGGATTATTTGTGATCACAAGTGGTCCTCTGTCACCCACACCAGCAAAAATGTTAGGAAGTCCTCAAATGACTTCATTAATCCAATCATTGGCAAAGGAATACGACATCGTTCTGCTGGATTCGCCTGCCTTTCTTGCGGTAGCAGATACAGCTCAACTTGCGCCAATTGTGGACGGGGTCGTGCTTGTTGTTCGCAGAAACCAAATCCGGGAAGAGGCTGTAAGGGAGGCTTGCAGGCAGTTGGCTGATATTAAAGCTCGTATGGTAGGTTTGGTGGTAAATGAAGCAGAACGGAGTGGAACTTATTATTATTATGGCCATAAATAAAATTACCTTCTTGCAAGGATCAATCAAGTTTGCTATTCTTAAGAAGACTTACTTAAGGGGTTTGTCATGAAACTAATAAGAATTCGAGTAGTTCTTCTTGTCTGTTGGCTGGCTGTTTTTTATAGCCTGGAGCGATTACTTGAATCACTTAATGAAAGTAGATTTACTTACACGATTGCATTAATCATGGTGATGGTTGCATTGATTGTCCCTCGTATATCAAAAATTCCAAAATGGTTGATCATCGCTGCACCCATACCTCCAATGCTAATTTATAAAGCGCTAACAGGGACTCTGCTTCAAGCTTTTTCTGTGCCAATTATTCTTATGGAAGTTTGCTTTATCAGTTTGGCAACCTTGTTGGCTGTGTGGGTTAATAAGGCAATCAATGAATTTGAAAATTCAATTGAGAATATCACAATTGGAAACCATGATAAATCACCAGCCTCTGACTCTGAGGGGCAGGCATTACTATATCGTGAAATACGCCGAGCCAGAAATCATCAACGACCCTTAACACTGATGAAAGTTGAAGTTGATGAAAAATCTATCGAGATCGCTTTGGATCGCTTGGTTCAAGAGGCTCAAAAAGCCATGAAAAAGCAATATGCCTTATCCAATGTATCAAGGACACTGTGTGCTAAGTTGGAAGACTCGGATATTATTGTTCAGAAAAAAGATTATTTCCTAATTGTTTTGCCGGAAACAAAGCCTGAGAATATTCCCGGGGTGATCGAACGATTGCGAAAGCAAGTATCCGAAAAGGTTGGTGTTAATCTCAAAATTGGTACAGCTTCTCTTCCCAGAGACGGGCTCACATTTGAAGGACTGCTGGACAAAGCGAACATGGATTTGGAAACCGACTTAGATCAAGACACATTATTTGAGATGGACCGGTTATTTATTAAGCACAATTCGTTGTAGAAAAATGACATCGAATTTTTAAAATTCCAAATGGATTTCATGATCATTAAAAAGCCAAGGGTTTTTCCAAACAAGGTCTTGTATCAAAAAACGAAACGTGCATTGGATCTTGCAATTTGCATTCTGATCCTTCCTGTTGCCTTACCAATCATGGCAATTTGTGCAATTGCCATTTATTTTGATTCGGCTGATCCGATAGTCTTTGTGCAAGAAAGAATTGGTAAAGGTGGTAGGACTTTTCGCATGTATAAATTTCGTACGATAAAAAACGACTTTGATAAAGAAAATAACCAAGCCTATATGAAAGCTTATGTTAGGGGGACACTCGAAGGCGTTGGAGATAAAAACGAGACCTATAAACCAATTAAGGTCGACTTTATTACCAAAGTAGGACGGATCCTTCGTAAAACTAGCCTGGATGAATTACCTCAAATCTTCAATGTTTTCAAAGGCGAGATGAGTATCGTCGGTCCACGTCCAAACGTGTTGTGGGAGGTGGATGAATATAGGCAGTGGCATCATGAGCGCTTTGAGGTATTACCGGGTATCACAGGTTTGGCGCAGGTGCGTGGGAGAAGTTGCATCGATTTTAAATCTCTGGTTCGTTATGATATTGAGTACATAGAAAACCAGAGCCTGTGGTTGGATATTAAGATTCTGTGGTGGACATTTACGAGTATCGTACTTGGTAAAGGTGCATCGTAAAAATCGCATGGATGAAAAAAATCTGAATGGTCTCGATACTGATCTAAAGGATCCACCATTTCCTTCTGCCGAAATAATCCAGATCAGTCCGATTGAAGCACGGGCGAAAACCGAAGATATTCTAACTGCAGCCAAAGGCGGTGGAATCTCTTTTGCCGGCAGACTATTTGAATACGTCGTTCGTTTTGCATTTGGAATTCTCATTGCACGTGTAGTGGGTGTTGAACAATATGGTTTGTACACGCTAGCCATAACTGTTTCTCTAATCGCTTCAAATATGGCTATGCTCGGGCTCCAAACCGGGATGGTACGTTTTTTACCACCTGCAATTCGAATGAAAGATGATCAATCAATTTGGGAAATTATCCAGGTCTGTGTTGGAATCCCGGTATTTTTTAGTCTTCTGCTCGCCTTAGGAATCTATCTGCTTGCCAGTCCTTTAGCCTCTTTATTGTTCCATGACCCGCGTATGGTTCCACTCCTACGAATTGTAAGCTTGCTGATTCCATTAGATGCACTGGCATCTATGACATACGTGATTACAATCAGCTTCAAACAGCCGAAGTATAGCGTTATAACCAACAATATTATTTCCCCCCTACTTAAGCTTTTATTGGCGGCAGGCTTTCTCGCTGTTGGTTTGTCAACGAAAGGTGTTCTCTTAGCACAGATTATTTCAACAGCAATTGCACTCGTAGTACTTATCTATTATGTTAATTCATTATTCTCTTTGAAAAGAGTTCAAGGATCATCCAAAAGGCTAACCTGGAAATTGTTGAGCTATTCTTTGCCTGTTCACATGGGATGGATGGTCAACACACTGCGTTCCACATTTTCTACGTTAATACTTGGATTTCTTGGGCTGGCAATTGGGGTAGGGGTATATACAGCGGCCTCCAGATTTAGCTTGATAGGGCAAATGTTTTATCTTTCAATTGGGAATATTTCTACTCCCATTATTGCTGATCTTCACAGCCATGGTGAAACCTCTCAAATGAAAGCATATTACCAAACTACCACCCGGTGGCTATTGTTATTCAATCTGCCAGTTTTCCTGACTTCCTTCCTCTTTGCAAAGCAATTGTTATGGATCTTTGGTGATGATTTTACAACCGGTGCTACCAGTATGATGATCCTAGCTGTCGGAACATTGGCATATACCAGCACAGGAGTTGGCGCTAATATTCTAGATATGACGGATCATCCCAAAGTAAATACTGCCAACGCAGTCGTTATGGTATTTATCACAATCATTTTGAATATACTATTCGTTCCGAAATGGGAGGTAGTTGGGGCAGCAATAGCTTCTGCTATTTCAACTGTCCTGATCAATATTGTATGTCTAGTCGAAGTATGGGTCTTGCTCAAAATGCAGCCATATGATCGAAGTCTTTTCAAACCACTTGCTGCTGGTGTGGCAGCCTCGCTGGTCGCAATATTAATAAACTACTTTCTGGACTTCCCTGAACTAATTCAGTTAATTGTTGGAGGTGGGATGCTTTGGATCGTATATGCGTTGGTTTTGTTTTTTTTAAGGTTTCCTCCCGATGATCGAGTTGTTTTCGAACGTCTAATTTCACGTGTGAGGGCAAAGCGACCAACCACACAAGATGTAAAATCATGCTGAAATCTAGACAATTTACATTTCTTTCACTGTTTCCTTACTCTTTTCCCGTCTTTTTGGGTTTGGGACTTGGTTTTTTGGTTGCCAGAGGGGATTGGCTTTATGCCTTGGGGCTGGCTTTGTTGGTACCTCTCGCCATTTTATTTAGTTCACGCCCATTTGTCGGGGTCATTCTTTGGTTAGTACTCATGCCTTTGTCGTCTGCGCTACCAAACCCGGAAATGATGTATTGGGTCATCCACCGTGGCTTAATTCCCTTTACTCTGTGTATGACGATTTTTCCCTACTTGATAAATCCGTCGAAGATGCCGCACTTTAGGATGAATCTACCAGATGTCTGTATTGCACTTCTGGCCGTATATGTGCCTATATCACTCCTATTATCTGGTATGGAAATCCGCCAACCTTTGATTAAATATATTGACCGTATGTTTATCCCTTTTTGTATGTACCTGATTGTTCGACTCACTGTGACGCGATTAGTTGAGCTGCAATCTTTTCAATGGACCGCGTTTTTCATAGCTTCCAGCCAAAGCATGATCAGTTTTATTGCACAATTTGCTCCTTACTACTTGCCATATGCATGGCGCCCTCTCCTTCAAGGATATGCTGCTGGATCGCTTATAAATCCAAATTTATTTGTTATTGCATTGGGATTTTGCATCTGTATACTTTTCCAGGCCGCCATGGATCAAAAATCGGGTTTGGTAAGAACAATTTTCATCGCCATGAGCGGGGTAAGTGTTATTGGCATTTTCCTTTCCATGGAACGTGCTGCCTGGCTGGCTGGCGCACTTATCTTGGTTGGCTTGTTCTGGTTGTATCCTAAAATCATGCTTCGGTTTCTTATTATCTCTGCTGTTTTATTACTCTTTTTGGGTGAATTATTTTTCTCAAAATATGCTAGTAGGGTTGCTGATCGCATCAACAATCAAGGAACCATTTATGACCGGATAGTCGTGACCGATGCTATGTTTCAAATGATCCAGGTTAAACCAATTTTTGGATGGGGTTATGATTCTCTAAACAATCATATTGAAAATTATTATCGGCAGGTTGGTGACGCCTCTGGAAATATAAGATTTACCACTTCACATAACACCTACCTGACCATTTTCACAGAGCTGGGTTTGGTGGGATTTCTATTATATATGCTGCCTATGCTTTGGTTGCTCGTGATGAGCTTTCGTGTCTGGCGTGGAATTCTTAAGATAGAACCAACTAGACGGTTTATGCTGGCCACTTTATGGCTGGCTACCCTGAACATTTTTGTTATCAGCAACTTTATAGACATGCGTTTTTTTCCGATCGGACTGACTCTTTGGTGGTTAAATTTGGGATTAATTGCCAATATATTGAATCGGCAACACGAGATTTATGATAAATTTTCTACAAAAATATCATGGCAAGCACATGATGAGACCATATCTCACGATAATTTGGGCTTAGTGAATGGTTGAGTCTAAATCAGATATCCTGAGGGTAGTAATGATAGGCGGATATTCCATGGATTCAACCCAAATTCAAGGAGGAGTTCAGGCAGCCACTAAATATCTTGTGAATGGTTTAGTGAAAATAGATGGCTTGGATTTACATGTCCTGACTTTCAAACCAAAAGGTTGGTCAGGACCGGAACAATTCAATAAGGACGGTGTAAGAGTCCATTTATTACCTTCGTATCCTCGCTTTGAACGCTTGCAAGGTTATCGTAGGTACCAAACCATGGTGAATCGTAAACTGGTTACTATTAATCCTTCATTAATTCACGCACAAGAAGCTTCCTCGGATGCGCTGGTTTCCATTCGTTCTGGATATTCCACTGTAATAACTGCTCATGGGATTCACTCTGAAGATGCTAAATATGTTTCTTCTTTTTCTCAACGCATCCGTTTTTATTTCGACAGTCTCCTGACCGAACGATTAGTCATTCACAAGGCAAAATTCTTAATTGCTATAAGTCATTATGTTTCCAATTATTTTAATTCGATCATGCGACCTGATGTTGATTTGGAATTCATACCAAATGCAGTAGATGAAGGTTTTTTTAAGTTAATGGATTCGTCTCAAAAACCTGTTGTCTTATTTGTTGGTCGAGTTATTCCACTTAAACGGATACATGATCTTGTTCAGGCTTTCATAAAAATAGCAAATATAATTCCTCAAGCCGAATTGCGAATTGCTGGTGAAATTACCTCTGCCCATAATTATGTGGATTCTATTCGAAATTTAATCAATCAATCTGGCTTGGGAGATCGGATCTTTTTACTGGGCGAACGGAATCAAAAAGATATATTGAAGGAATATAGCAACTGCTCGTTGGTTGTTCTTCCCTCGTCCCAGGAAAATTCACCAATGGTAATTGCACAAGCCATGGCAGCTGCAAAACCAGTGGTGGCTACTCGTGTGGGAGGTGTTGCTGAGATGGTGGGTTTGGGTGGCGAGCGGGGATTATTAATTAATGTTGGTGATATTGATGCATTAGCCATCTCCATCATTGATTTACTTCAAAACCCAGAAAGGCGTGTGCTAATCGGGCAAGCGGGACGAGCCTTTGCCATCGAACACTATCTTTCCGAAAGTGTCGCTCAGAGGACCTACGAATTTTATCGCCATATTTCTTCTTGTGAGCGAAATCCGCTTGAATAACCCATTTTCAGTAGCCAATCAAGGTAAAGGAGTTTATGGAGTTCTTGCTCGGGCTACTACGCTTGCACAACGCTATGGGTTATCCAGTTCGAAGATGGATTCAGCCTTTGAGCAATTAATGTTAATTCTTAATGAATTCGAGTGTAGTGCTACTCTTCCTGTCACTGCGAAACCGCTTTCAAGGAATTTGTCTTCGGTCCATCGGCTTCAATCCCAAGGTATTGAGTTGGCTGTTCATGGGAATACTCATGTGGATTACTCACAGCTAGCTTTTGAACAGCAATTTGACCAGATAATTCATGCAAGTCAAATTTTTAAGAAATCCGGATTATTAGCATCAGGCTTTCGTTGTCCATACTTGCGGTGGAATTTGGACACGCTTAAAGCAATAAGTGAATTGGGTTTTGAATATGATAGCAGCCAGGCTCTGGCTTGGGATGTGGCTGCTGGAAAAGAGACTGAAGCATATCACCGGGTTCTGGAATTCTATCATGCGCAAATGGCAGAGGAATATCTCTCACTTCCCCGAATGGTCGGTGACCTGGTCAGAATTCCGTATTGTCTGCCAGATGACGAAGCTTTGGTCGAACGTTTAAACATGGACAACCGCACAGGAATATCAGACATTTGGTTGGCAATGTTGGATCGAATCTACTCTGCGGGCGAACTATTTACTTTAGGACTTCATCCCGAAAGATCTTTTCAATGTAAAGATGCTCTATATGCTGTGCTTGAAAAAGCGCGTTCATTATCACCAACGGTTTGGATTGCTCGTTTGAGCGAAATTGCAAAATGGTATCGTAGTCTTGGACAAGTAACTTTTTCATCGTGGGTTCATAATAATGGTGCTACGCATGTAAATGTGCATGCACCGCGTGAGGCAACACTTCTGGCTCGTTCTGTAGATATTCAAGGACCAAAGAAAGATTGGGCAAATGGATATGAACATGTACTGAGCAATGAAATTGTTCTAAAAAGTGAAAGATTCCCCTGGATTGGCCTCGCACCAGATTGTCCAGATTCAATGAAGAGTTTTTTAAAACACCAGGGATTTCTGGTGGAAAACAGTTCCAATCCAACAGCCTTCACTTACTATTTTCAACGAGAATTTTTTGATAGCAAAGACGAACGACCACTTCTTGCCGAACTAGAATCCGAAGATAGTCCATTACTTCGTGTTAGTCGCTGGCCATCAGGAGCGCAAGCAGCATTGGCAGTAACTGGCGATGTGGATGCATTTACGCTATGGGATTACGGATTGCGCCTATTTAATAGTTAGCCGAAAGAAAGGGAAACGTGACCTTCGCAGAGTATAAATTTCTGATCCTATCCGATCTTTACAGGATCACACGTCAAACAAAAACATTGTCTTTGATACAAAATATCCTTTGGGGTGAAGCCTATAAATATATTTTTTGGATGCGGACATGTCGCTTTATGCGGGGAAAAAAATGGTTGAAATATACCATCTATCCTTTTGCGATTTTTATGCTGCAACACTATCAATATAAATTCGGTATTGGCATCTCCTTCCTTACTGAAATTGGCTCGGGTTTTTATATTGGTCACTTCGGGGGCATATTTATTTATCCGGATTGTAAAATCGGAAAGAACTGTAATATCTCTCAGGGTGTCACAATCGGGAATGCAAACCGAGGAAAAAATAAAGGTTACCCAACTATTGGAGATAATGTCTATATTGCTCCGGGTGCAAAAATCATCGGAGCTGTTCAGGTTGGTAATTACGTTGCCATCGGCGCAAATTGTGTTGTCACCAAAGATGTCCCTGATCATGCAGTGATTGTCGGTATCCCCGGGAAAGTGATTTCTCTTAAGGGTTCCAATGGTTATATAAATAACATAGATTATCAGGACAAGATCGGTCAGGGTGAGGAAATATAATGGCTGGATTTGTAGCTCTAGTTGAAGCTGGCACTTCTCCACAAGTACGAGATTTTGACTTCCAGAAACTTTTGGAAGAAACTGCACGATTTAAAGGCTTTGACCTTCCAAATGAGCGAGTGCTAGGGTTTGGTTGCACTGCTGCAAAACTGGATGGCCGTTCGTCGTTGCACCGTGGCATCACACGAGATGAGCATAGTGGGTCGTGGCTTATAGCAGCTGGTACAGTGGTTGCATTGGAAGGTAGTAACGACCCACAAATCCTACTTCATGAACTGCTTCTGGATTATCTAGAAAACTCCACAAAAGCACTAGAGCGATATGATGGTCATTTTGCTCTGGCTATTTACAACGGCCGGGATGAAAGCCTGTCGATAATTTCTGACCCGATGGGAATTTTCGCAATCTATTATGCAAAGATAGGGATGAAGGTGTTCGTTTCTAGTTCGGCTCTGGCAATTGCTAGAATGATAGGAGCAAAAGCGGATGAACCTACAATTCAATATTTTCTCAGGACAGGACGACCTTACGGCGGAAAAACTCTCTGGCAGAATGTAAAACGGATTCTTCCGGCAACTATTATTAAAATTACTATCGACAAGTTTGTTGAACAAGAATACTGGAAATTAAGTGTTGATGAAAAGATAACACGACTCCCATTGAATGAGGCGTTAGTCCTTGCTGATGAAAAAATTTGCCACACTTTTTATCAAGCTCTACATCGTGAAGGCAGATTATGGGCTGATCTAACCGGGGGTTATGATTCCCGTATGACAACTTTATATTTAGACAAACTAGACATTCCTTTTACTGCTTACTGTGTTGGGCCAGATGGCAATCCAGATGTGGAAGTTTCCAAGATGGTGAGCCAAGAAATGGGCTGGGATTACCTCCATATGTCGCTTCCAGACAATTGGGCTGAAGAACAAGTTTTTTGGTGCAATTCTGCCTTGGGTAAGGGAGATGGTCTTTTAAATGTATTTGACCTTGCCCAGACCCTGAAAATTGGGCAGGAGAGATCGCAAATGTATTTTGCAAGTATCACAGGCATAGGCTCAGATGAATGGCGAGTTCATCAATTCGGAACGAATATCTTATTAGCATCTGCAATATCAAAAGTGGACTACGATTTTATCCTTGATTCTGATGATGTGAATATGGCACGAATCCCGATTTCCGCGATGTCAAAGGACCATTCTGCTAAGATAAGGGAAATGCTCAAGGAAAATCTTGCAGCATCAATAGCCAGTTATTCCTCTTATAATAAAGTTTCGCAGACAGACATCGCCTGGCATAGGTACCGACACCCTATTCATGTTGGAGCATATACATCGGCTAATTCTGGGATTATTCGCTCCATAACACCGTTTTGTTTCAAGGAATTAGTATTGTTTGGACTGTCGATTAATCACCAGTGGCGAATTAAATATGATATGCGATTTATGAGAAGCCTGATGGAACGGGAAAATTATCGACTTGCAAATTTTCCCACAGAAGATGGGACACCAGCTGTGCCGATCCGTTTTGACACCATAAGAAAGTTTACACCTAAAATAATCCATTTAGCAGATCGACTTTTACAAAAAACTTCCAAAAGAATTATTGGAAAGAGCCTTTCACTAAAAATGCAGGATTATCATCCTGCGTACCCACTGCATGGATGGTTGGCAGCTAGATTGCGATGGGCAGTGTCACAAAATTTGTTTAATCCTAAGCAAATGCTAACGGCTGAGTTATACGACCAACATGGTCTTGCTGAACTTGTTACGGATGGTTTATCGGGTAAATACCAACACCATGAGTTCTTGGAATGGGTAATAACCGTTGAGATGGCACTACGCGCGACTGGCGCATCTGTGGAGTAGGTTAGTTTAATGCCCAAAATTCGTCGTGTGCTTTATTTTTCCACTCAGTTTCCCAATCTTCGCAGCCCCAGTATGGGCGTTTTTTCGCTCCAACGCGTGCAGGCGCTGCGCCGCACCGGCTGCGAAATCCTGGTGGTCAGTCCGCTGCTCATGAACCCGCCACCAAGTTTGATCAAAAATCCAGGTCTGGCTTTCAGGTGGATTAAGAGCCAGGTACAACAACCTCCTAAATTACTGTTTGAGGGGATACCTGCTCATTACCCAAAATGGATTTGTCCGCCGAAGAAAATATTCGGCTGGACTATGAGTTATTTTTTATTTCTTCAGGTACGGAAAACCGTTATGGATCTGGCAAAATCTTTCAAACCGGATGTGATTCTTGCCTCCTGGCTACCAGACGCAGTAGCGGCTTCAAAACTGGGAAATTTAATGAAGATCCCAACGCTGGCCATAGCAGATGGCACGGATGTTAATCTTTGGCCTGAGGAATACCGTGGATGGAACTTCGCGCGGGATATATTGAATGAAAAGGTATCAGCTTTGATTTTTGTTTCTGATGCGTTAAAAACTGCAGGTGAATCCAAAGGCCTCTTCGGAAGAAAGAATGTAGTTCTTCACAATTCAGTAGATACACACCTTTTTCACCCATCTTCTGCCTTCCACAGGAATGATGTTTTTACCGTGCTGAGTGTGGGCAGGTTTGTCTGGGGGAAAGGCTTCCAGGTACTATTGGAGGCTTTTTCGGAATTCCTGCAGCGCAATAACCAACAGGCCCATCTGATCCTTGTCGGTGATGGCCCTCAGCGTAAGGCATTGATTCAACAAGCAGCAAATTTGGGTATTAGTCCTTACATAAAACTTATCGATCCTATGGAACAAGAAGCCTTGGTGGATTATTATCAACAGGCTGACCTTTTTTGTCTTCCTTCTTTTTCAGAAGGTCTTCCTTGCGTTATTGTGGAGGCGATGGCTTGTGGGAAACCTGTCGTAGCTTCCAATGTGGGTGGAGTCCCTGAAGTGGTGGATGAACAGTCCGGAATCCTGGTAGCGCCAGGAGATGCAAAAGCTTTGTGCGAAGCATTGGTGCAGGCAAAAAATCGTGACTGGGTTGATGAAGGCATCCGTACAAAAATTGTTAAGGATTTCAACTGGGAAAAATGGGCTGACACTGTAATAGGGTTAATGGAAATGGCTTCAATATAATCCCAATGATATTATTTTCTGGAGAGTGAGTGGCAGGTTTAGCATTATTTATTGATCAACATGGTTCACAATCAACGCTTGTTTTTAACGATTTTCTGAAACAGGTGGCAGCTTACAAATCATTGGAAATGCCAATATTGTGGGCGCAAGGCTCAAATTGCACGGCTGCAAGGCTGGACGCACCTTGTAGCCTGCACAAAGATATTGCCCGAGATGCCATGACAGGCTCCTGGCTGTTAGCTGCGGGTACTGTGATTGACAACGCAGAGACCTCTCCGAACGGTAGCCTGGACAAGATCCTGATTGACTACCTGAACCAGGGTGAAAAGGTGTTTTCACGACTGGACGGTCAATTTGCCCTGATCCTGTACGATGGCCGCGCAGAGAAGGCTCTGGTTTTATCCGATCCCTTTGGGCTAATCCCGGTCTACTATGGGCAGATAGGAAGCCAATTCTTTCTTTCCACCTCTTCGCTGGCCGTTGCCAAGGTTGTGCATTCAACTTTCAGTGAGTTCGGGGCGAGATCTTTTATCGTTTATGGCGACACGTTTGGAGATACCATATGGCAGGATGTTCAAATGCTGCCACCAGCAACGGTTTTGGAAATTGGGAATGAGGGTATCCGTCAGAAGACTTATTGGTCTTTCCGGGAAGATCCTTCAATTACAGCACTAAATGAAAAGGAATCCGTAGATTGCATCATTGAGACTCTAACCAACAGCTTGCGTCACTGCCTTAGTAGTGATGGAAAGATTTGGGTCAGCCTAACGGGGGGGATGGACTCGCGTATGTTGGCAGGTCTTGCACATTATTGTCAAATCCCTTTTAAAACTTACTGCCATGGTCCAAAAGATTCTAAAGATGTGTGGATTTCTGAACAGATCAGTCACAAGATGGGGTGGGGGTACGAATATTTCGCTCTTCCGGAAGATTGGGGAACGCAGCGAGTCAATTGGTTTGACCAGGTTCTAGGGCAAACTGATGGGCACCTGGATGTGATCAAGATGAGCCGTACCATCCGGGAACAATCAATCAAAGCGCGACAGCTTGGCACATCATTGTGGGGTTACGGCGGGGAACTCTACCGCGGCGTCTATTGGAAACACGAGTTCTGGCGAAGAGGCAGAACTTCTCAAGTGAATTACGATCGATTGATGGATTTCAGGGTGATCCCTTCAGATTGTTCAGTCCTTGGAGAGGGAGCCCATTGGAAAGAGGCTTTACGTGGTGAAATAAAAAGCAGATTGCAGCGGATAGGAGAACAGCAACCTGACTGGCCGAATACGGTAAAGCTGGATATGATTGGCACAGCCCTCGAAAGGCAAATCTGCGGGACTACTATCGCTGCAGTTCTGGGGCAGCAGCGCGTTATTTTGCCATTTGATTTTAAAGAGAATGTCACACGTATTTTCTCGACCAATTACAAATGGCGAACACATGGGCGTATGTTCAGGATAATCCTTGAGAAGATTAACCCCCAGCTTGCCAAAATGGAAACAGCGGATGGTGGCCCTGCCCTACCCATGCGCATCTCGAATTTTTACCGATTCCTACCCTACTGGTTGGACTCAGGAGATAAACTGTTGTGGAGATTGGGATATAAAGTCAAAGGAAAGCCTTTATGGAAGCAAAGAGTTGCCGGACAGAGTGGACATGCCTATCCTTCAAGTCAGTGGTTACAAGATACCCTAACAGAAGTAGGTAAGCTTTCACTGCTGAGTCAAGACCAGATGCTGTCTGCAGCTCTGTATGATCAGAAATGGCTAAAAGGGTTAGAATCCGGTCCGCAAGTCGCTTCGCGAGTGGGTGATGCAGTGATTGGCCGCGTCTTGGCGCTGGAGATGGCATTACGGTCGATAAGGAACAGTAATTGATTCTGATCGTTTGACAAGAGAGACGATGTGAATCGAATAAAACTTTAAATGCAAGAAGCGTGAAAAGAGATATTATGAGCTATGCTGTTATCTCACCCGTTAAAAATGAGGCCGAGTTTATTGAACTTACAATTGAATCAATGATCCAACAGACAATCAAACCTGGGGTTTGGGTTATAGTCAATGATGGCTCGCAGGACAAAACAGAATCAATTGTCAGAAAGTATGCTGAAGAAAACGATTGGATTAAGCTTGTCAACCGCCAGGGTAGCACCGTCAGAAAACGCGGTAAGGGCGTGGTGGAAGCTTTTTATGCTGGTTTCGATTCATTGGACCAGGAATATGATTTTATTGTCAAGCTGGATGGAGATGTCACATTTGCACCCAATTATTTTGAGAGTTTATTGCAGCAGTTTGACTTGGATCCACAACTCGGCATCGCAGGAGGTGGATTATATGAGAAACCGGATGTAAAGACTTGGGTTTTGTTAACATCCAAAGACCATGTACGTGGCTGTACGAAAATATATCGGCAAGAATGTTTTAAAGCAATAGGAGGGTTAGCTCCTTCGATGGGGTGGGATGGCATCGATGAATGGAAAGCGTTGGCAATGGGGTGGAAAATTCAAAGCTTCCTGGATATAAAAATTTATCATTATCGATATACCGGAGCTGCAACAGGTTACTTGAAAAGCTGGATCGAACAGGGTAATGGAGCATTTCGTATGGGCTATCATCCCTTGTTTTTGTTTGCCAGGGGGATTCGGTGTATGACCGAACGTCCCTATGTCATAGGTGGATTAGCAATGGTAGCATCTTATATTCTATCCTGGTTTCGACGGGAAGAAATGTTAGCAGAACCATTTGTGGTCAATTATATACGCCGAACTCAAATGAAAAAATTGATTGGTTTGTTGTCTGGCAAACCTGTTCATGAGTAAGCACATTCTATGAAAAAGAACATTTTTTGATGTAATCGAATGAAAATATTCTCCAGTTTGTTAAGTAATCTTATTTTGGTAAATATATGATATCCAAGAGACTGTTACTAATTTGTAGTCTAATAATAATTACCATTGTTATTACTTCCATTGGGTGTGATCTGGATAAACCATCAGATATTTTGGATGACACAGAATTATTGATTAGTGTAACTGGTGGTCAGGATCAAAATTCGAAACAAGCCAACTTAGCCACATTTACAAACCATCCTGGATTTCCGATAAATTACGATAGATGGACTGAAAAAGCTAGTGTGACGATCGCTGATATTTATAATGACGGTAATGCTGAGCTGCTTTTACCAACTTACGATGGGTATATCTATGCCTGGAGTGCCACAGGACAGGTAATATCTGGTTTTCCAATTAGAAACCCGGGTTGGCACATTCGTGGAAGATTGACACTTGGGGACCTTAACCATGATGGTAAATTAGAAATCGCTGCGGGGTTAGAATCACCGACCGCTGGAATTGGTTCACAGATTGCCATCTGGCAACCGAATGGTCAATCACTTACTGGCTGGCCAAAAAATACTGCCTGTTCACGGATCGACCAGGATTGTGGTGTGGCCGCTATTATTATGACAGATCTTGATAAAGATTCAGACTTGGAAGTCATTGCAGCGACAGACAATCGTGATCTGACTACCAATGATTCATCCAGAATTGTGCCAAACCTGTATGTCTGGAAAAGTAATGGCACAGTCGCTCCTGGTAATTGGCCGAACGAAGACGATCATAATGTGGCAATTATCGGTCAGATGGCTGTGGGAGACCTGGATGGGGATACTTATCCGGATATTGTCACCGGGCGTGATTATAATCGATTGTTTGCTTTCAACAGGTCAGGTGCTAATCTGAGTGGGTGGCCTCATTATGTCTGGTATCCATATGACGTGAATGATTGGAGAGATGATCAGATTGAGTTTCCTCGCTCTTCTCCCGCATTGGCAGATTTAGACCAGGATGGGGATCTGGAATATATTGTACCTGGTCATCGACGACAAGTTAACCAGACAACCTATTTAAATACGGATTTGCTGATTTACAATTCAAATGCAACTCGCTTCTCTGGTTGGGAGTTGTCTGCCTCAGGTGCAAACCTGATCGGTAGTAACACTACCAGGATGATTGAAGCACCTGCGATCGCTGATCTGACTGGGGACAGACAGCCAGAAATCATTATCGCTGGCCAGGATGGCTATGTCCGGGCTTACTCAGCTGAAAAACAGTTATTGTGGGCTTACAACTACGCCCAAGGAAAAGATATTCATGCCAGCGAGACTGTTATTGGTGATGTAGATGGCGATGGCTGGAATGATGTAGTTTTTGGTACGTTTGCTGTTGCACTGGGAAATGTAGGGCCTGTTGGTGTATATATTTTGAATCATAACGGGGTGCCCTTACAGGGTACGCCTTTATGGATATCTTCACCTGGGATTTCTAATAGCCCAGCTTTAGGAGACTTGGATGGTGATGGTTTTATCGAAATAGCGGCTGCGACCTACAATGGCTGGGTGCATGTATGGGATACGATCGGATTATCTAATCCTTCCCATTTGCCATGGCCAATGGCACGCCATGATCTGCAGCGTACCGGGCTCTACCAGGATTTATTGCCTAATTTCTCTCAATCCAGGAAAATTATCAGTACTTCAAACGCGATGACAGGAGATATCGTCACGTTTACGATAAACCTTGTGAGTTCAGGTTCAACCCAGAGTGAGACGCTTACCCTTACCGACATGATTCCAACTGGTTTAAGCTATATTTCTGGAAGTTTTGATGCATCATCCGGAAATGTTGATGAAAGTGATGCCCCATTATTAACATGGACTGGAAATTTATCTACAGCAAACAATGTTGTTATTTGGTACAAGACCAGGGTTAATATTGTTGGGTCAGCAAGTATTACCAATACGGCCACTCTAAGCGTTGAATCTATTGAGGTGAATCTTAGCTCCACTTTGATCGTGAATGGGAAGAGTATATACTTACCAATCATACAAAACTAATTGTTTTACTCAATAATCCAAATCAAAAAGAATTATCTGGAAATAAATAAATGTCAATTAATAGTCTGCATGTTAAAAAACATTGCATGATCGTCTTCGCCATATATCCCCTTGGTGAAACCAGAGTACAACGTGAAGCAGAAGCTTTGGTTAAGAACGGGTTTGAAGTAGATGTAATCTGCTTTCACTTGCGTGGTGAACCCTCTATTGATGAATATAAAGGGGTAAAGATTTATCGAGAAAAGGACCTGCTCCCAATTAGTCACGCGAGAAGCAATGGGTTATTCGAGAAATTTCTGGAATATCTTTCTTTTTTTGTTGTGGCAGCCATTCGTGTAACTAAACTGCATTTTCAAAAACACTATTCCACCATTCAGGTGCATAATCTCCCGGATTTTTTAGTTTTTAGCACATTGATTCCCAAATTGATGAGGGTCCCTATCATACTTGATCTACACGATCTTATGCCGGAATTTTTTGCCAGTCGTACAGGGAATAGGAAATCTTTACTAGCCCGTTTAATCCGTTTTCAAGAGCGAATGGCATGTAAATATGCAGATCATGTGATCACAGTTAGCGCGCATTGGCGAAAATCATTGATTCAGCGAGGCGTACCGCAGGAAAAATGCAGTGTTGTGATGAATGTGGCAGATGAAACCATATTTTATCCTTCAAAGCAAGTGCGTGACCAAACCCAAAATATTGACAGCTTTCGGTTAATCTACCACGGCACTTTCGTAGAGCGATACGGATTGGACTTGGCAATTCGAGCGATCGATCGGGTGCGGTTGGAAATTCCAGGTATTCATTTAACGTTGGTCGGATGGGGTGAGTTTCTACCCGAAATGATCGAAATGATTGATCAACTCGGGTTGAAGGATCATGTTACGATCGAAAATCTGCATCTGGCAGAAGAACTTCCCGAAATTATTCACTCCTGTGACTTGGGTATTGTCGCCTACAACAATGATATTTTTACGGATGGGTTGTTACCAACCAAGTTAATGGAATACGCTGCCATGGGATTACCTGTAATAGCATCCCGAACGACAGCAATTTCAGCTTATTTTAGCGATTCAAATGTCGAATTCTTTGAACCCGGAAATTTGGTTGATTTGGTGCGTTGTATCATCATGCTATATAAAAATCCCGATCGGATGATAGAACTTTCTAACAAAAGCCAGAACTTCAATAAGGGATACAATTGGCCAGAAATCAGTAAAGAATATGTATCTTTGATAGGCCGTTTGAGTGGTAAAAAAACCGAGTTAAAAGGTTCTAAAACTTAATATCTATTGCCGTAATTTGAAATTTGGACGTCATTTTCAATTGTAAAATTACACCAAAACTTTGGAGTATTCATTAATGGATTTTGAGATTACCAATTCTCTAAATGATGAGGTATGGCGTTCTTTTATCAAAGATCAACCTTCAGGAAATATTTTTCAAACCCCGGAAATGTTTGAGGTTTTTCGGCGAACCCAGGGTTATCGACCCCAGCTATTTGCAGCTATAAATAATGAAGGACAACTACTCGCATTAATGACTCCTATCCAGGTTGCTTTGCATGATGGAATTTTTCGCCGGTTAATGACCCGTTCGATTGCATATGGTGGAGTGTTATATGTACAAGATCAAAAGGGGAAAGAGGCTTTGCGAGTTTTGCTTCGCGAATGTAATCGAAAAACAAAAAGAGAAGCCCTATTCACTGAACTCAGGAATCTTTCGGAAGTAGGATTAGTTAAAGACACGCTTTTTGATTCCGGTTTTAAATATGAGGAGCACTTAAATTACCTGATTGATATTTCCAGCTCCCCGGAGCAGGTGATGCAGAATATTGGTTCAAGGACCCGGAAAAATATTCGGCATGGGTTAAGAAAAGGAAATGTTATCGTTGAACTGGTCGAGGATCTATCCCAATTAGATGGCTGGTACAATTTGGTAAAAAAATCGTATACTGCTGCACGAGTTCCACTCGCTGATATTTCTTTATTCAAATCTGCTTTTGAAGTTTTGACACCCAAAGGGATGGCGCGATTTTACCTCGCCCGCATCGGAAATAAAAACGTTGCAGCGACAGTCGAACTTCCTTACAAGAATATGATTTATGGATGGTATAGTGGCGTAGATCGTGACTTTGCATCAGAATATCCGGGTGAATTGCTCATGTGGGAGATCTTGCGATGGGGATCCGAAAATGGGTATAGAGTATATGACTTTGGCGGAGCTGGAAAACCAGATGAACAAAGTGGTGTTCGTGATTTTAAAGCAAAATTTGGGGGTCAATTAGTATGTTATGGCCGAAATATAAAAATCCATTCTCCTCAGTTATTGCATGTGAGTAAGTGGGGCTATGAGTTCTACCGGAAACTTATAAAATTTAAATCATTTTAACTGGATCTTGACACATTATGAAAGTTGCTCAGCGGTTTAGGTATTTATTTGAGGATTGGCGGTATTTGATCCAACGTGATGGTATTGGGCGTGCCCTACCAGTAATCAGTTTGGAAATCGTCAGACTTCCTTTCCGGCATATAAAATTCTTTGTTTTTGAACGCTTACTCAGTGAACCTTTACCCGATTACTCATCCAAAATATCACTCCAAATTCGTCCTTTTGAACAATCTGACCTGGAATTTGTGCGAAAAATCGATCGCCCTTCTGAAGCTCGGCAGTGCAAGCGCCATTTGGAGAGCGGACACAAGGGATTGATTGCATTCCATCAAGGCCAGCCAATCGGCTATGCCTGGGGATGTGCGGATGTGATTCCCGAGATTGAAAAAGTGCCTATTCAGCTTGAGCCGGGTGATGTGCTTTGTACCGATATGTTTACCAACCCGTCTTTTCGTGGTCAGGGGGTCCAGACTGCAATATCATTAGCGCGTTTTCGGATGTTCCATGATCTGGGATTTTCCAGAGCAATTTGCTATATTGAGATTCATAATAGACCTTCATTGACTGTTTGGCAAAAAAAATTAGGTGGACTGAAAACAGGGTCTATTGATTTCTTTCGTATTGGCCCTTTGTACCGGGTGCGATTCCGGTCAATCAACTCCAGGCAAAAAGCTATTAATCGGGGAGTTGATTGACTTGCTAGAATTGTTGGACAAGGAATTTTGATGAATAGCACTTTGAGCCAGACAGCATTAAAATTGCACGAAAAACTTACCCATCGTAGGATTCTTGTACGATTGGAAGAATTAAACCACACCCAGTGGTTGAGCAGAAATGATCTTCTGGCGTTGCAACGAAAAAAACTCCAAGATATCGTGGAATATGCTTACCAATACGTGCCTTATTACCGGCGTATCTTTGATGAAGTTGCTTTTCGGCCAGAAGAATTCAGTCAGAACCCGGAAAGTTTTTCCAAGCTTCCAATTCTTACGAAATCGATCATAAAAGAAAACTGGAATGATCTGCTTTCGACAGATCCGGTACGAAGGGAACAAATGAGCAAACTGGCTACCTCCGGGTCAACTGGCCAACCGTTGGTTTTTATGCAAGATTCGGACTTTCGTGATTCAGTCACCGCAGATATTCAACGCCATATGGGATGGGCTGGTTGGAAGCTGGGTGATTTGCACGCAATGATATGGGGAGCACCCCAAAACCCACCTCTCTCACGTAGAGTACGACTCAAGCTGATCAATTGGATTTGGAACCGTTTCCAGATTAATGCATTTGCGCTAACAGACGAGACAATGATAGCTTTTGCAGAGCGTGTTTCTAGAAAATCTCCTCAGATTCTCTTTGGATATGCAACAAGTTTATATCATTTCGCCCAATTTGTTCGGCAAAGCACTTTCAAAGATATCTCTTTTCGTGGCATCTTCTCCACTTCTGAGTTGTTGCTCCCAAATGTGCGTCAATATATAGAAGAAACTTTTCACTGTAAGGTTTTTGACCGCTACGGCACGCTGGAATTGGGAGGGATCGCTTGCGAGTGTGAAACGCATACCGGGTTGCACACTAGCATGGAAAACAATGTTGTCGAGATTCTATCCAATGGATCACCGGCCCAATTGGGAGAGGTTGGCGATATCATCGTGACAAATTTGAATAATAAAGGGATGCCTTTTTTACGTTATAGTATCGGGGATGCGGGTGCGTGGTATGCGGGGGAGAATTGTTCTTGTGGCCGGGAATCTCTTATGCTTGAGAAAATTGAAGGTCGCTTGGTTGATTCATTCTATACACGTGATGGACGTAAAGTATGGTCTGGTTTCGCAGGCGCTGGATTTCGTTGCTTGACTCATCCGGCAATTACCCAATTTCAGGTTGTTCAGAAGTCTTTAGATAGGATGATAGTTCGGTTGGTTTTAAACGGGGAACTCCCAAAATCAGTCGAAGAAGAGATCAAAATGGCTTGTAAGTCCGCATATGGAGAAAACGTAATCGCTGAATTGGAATTTGTGGACGAAATTCCGCCACTTCCTTCAGGAAAACATCAATATGCTGTGTCAGAATTGAATCACTTTCATCCCTAATTGACCATTTTAGTTTTACTAAAACCTAAGGAATCTGTTCAATGGCATTAACAGAAAACCAATCCTTAATTGGAGATTTTTCGATTTTTGGTTTTTCAAAAAATCCTGATTACCTCGTTGATCAGATGATGCTTCTTCATCTGGGAGTTGTCCCAAAGAAAATTGATTTCGGTCAAGTTGGTAAACTATTTTATTATTCAACTTATGGTGACCTGGCTGAATCCGAGCAAACGGTTGTCCTAAAGCTAGGCTTCATTCGTTCGATAACTAAATCACCATTATCTGCTCAACAACTTATCTCAAAAAAAATTGTGAACCAAGGGTATATTGATCACAATGCGATAAGAGGGAATGCTCTGATCGTCAGTTTCGGAAAAACGGATCCAATTTTCTCAGCTTATAAAACTATGCTCGGAATACCACAACTTTATTACACGATAGTAGATGGTGGAATAATTTGCTCGGATCGACTTTTGTGTATTGTTCGTTTACTAGACAAACCCGAGATTAATGAAAATATTATTCCAATGCATTTTCTATTTCGTTCTGTTCCTGGCGACCTGACTTATTATCGACAAATACAGCGCTTATTACCAGGAGAACTTCTTCAGTGGACTGATAGGAATTTATACCGCAATTTAGTACAGGATATGAGGGTCTCCGATTTTTCTGATGTGGCTCAACCACGTGTTTTAAATACTGAAGAAACACTTTATGAACATTTGCGATATGTTGTTGGTGATTATGTAGCACAAGTGGAACAAAAAGGAGAATATCTGATAAATTTGCTTTCAGGTGGAGTAGATTCCTCTTTGCTGCAATTTTTATTGAATATGCAAACAGGACAACAGCCTTCAAAATCATTAAGTTTTGCAGTTCAAGTACCTGATTTTTTACATGAGATCGAATATGCCTTCCAAGCGAGTCAGTTATTTCGTACCGAGCATACTTTTGTTGATATTAAACCATCTGATTACCCCGATCTGATTTCACGGACAATTGAAACCCTAGCTCAACCTCCAATTCTGGAAACCGAACCAGGAATGCTTTCAATAGCAGAATATGCAAATAAAAATAAATTATCTTCGCGATTTTTTGTGTCCGGCCAGGGAGCAGACGCGCTCTTTGGTTGCAATTTGTCAGTTAAACTTAAAGGTTTGCATATGATGGGGAAAATCCCCGGTTCCACGATGATTCTTAAGTCTATGGGGGTGTTATTAAAGCCGTTTACAAAAATTTCACGAATGTTGTGTAAAGGTGGCGAAATTCTTTCACTCGCCAAAGATCAGGATGATTTCTTCGACCCGGTAAATTCTATCTTTATCTATGCAAATCTGGACACATTACGACACTGCTTTGGAGATACTGTTTTACACAACTCGCTTCGCTATCGTCGGGAATTAGCAGGCCAATACTTGGACACTGATCATTATCTTGAGAGAATCCATATCATTGATTTACTTACCGATGCATACGAAGTTGAAATACAGCGACAACAACTTTTCCTCTCCCAGAAACGGGAAAAAATTCATCCTTTTTTTGATGATGATATCCTACGCGCTGGATTTGCGATACCGACTGAGAAACGATTTATCAAAGGATTTCGTCCTAAATATTTGTTAAAAGATATCCTACAAAAAAAAACTGGTTCCCCAGCAGCACACAAACCTAAAGGTTTTTCGATATGGGAGAATGACTTACTGACCTGGATGGAATCTGGCCCTTTGAAACCAATGGTTAGGGAGATTAAATTGCCTGGTTTCATGACTAGAAAAGAATTAGAAAGTCTACAGAAAACACCTACTTATTTTCTTTGGGAACTTTTAGTTTTTGACCTTTTTCAACAATTTTTACAATTTTCAGTGAAGAGGTGATGTCAGAAAGGATCCAGAAGATGATTTCACGGAAAGAGTTACACTTTGGCGACTTTACTGTTTTTGGTTTCACTCGTGACCCCAATTTCATAAATCAGCGCTTATCCGTTCAATTTGAAATAACTCCACAAATTATCGATATAGGTTCTTTTGGACAGTTTTTTTTCTATACCTCATACGGTGATGTAGCTGAATCAGAAGAAGCACTGGTTCTTAAGCTGGGATTCTTGCGTTCAAAGACAAAATCAGCCTTGAATGCACGACAACTATTAGAGCAAAAGCTTGTTAGCCCTCACTCAATAGATTCTGATGGATTTAGTGGTAATGGACTGGTAGTTGCGCTCAGTAAAACCGAACCGGTTTTTTCAGCTTTTCAGACGCTATTGGGCATGCCACAGCTTCATTATTCTATATTGGATGATGGAATCATTTGTTCGGATATATTTAGATGCATCGTCAGTTTAATTCCTCATCGCGAATTAAACGATAAGATATTACCACAACATTTTCTATTTCAAAATGTATATGGACCTTCAACTTATATCAGAAATATCACTCGTCTATTACCTGGTTATTATCTTAAATGGTTTAATGGGCGAATTGAAACCAATCTTAGGCGAAGTTTGGATGTTGTAGCGGATAATTTAAAATATATCCATGATGACAAGAAAGCTTTGAATTTATTAAACGATTCGTTTGAACAGATTGTAGGTGATTACATAACCCAAATTGAAAGTAGGGGACAAGGACTTGTTAATCAACTTTCTGGAGGAGTGGATTCTACGCTGCTCCAGTCTTTCATCAACCCAAAATTGTACCATCGACCTAATCGGTCGATTAGTTATGTAATTCAGGTACCGTCTTTTGAATATGAAGTCGATTATGCCCGGCAGGCAAGCCAACTTTTGAAAACGGATCACACATTTGTTAATTACACATCTCAAGACTATCCAGGATTGCTCACAAGAGTAATTGACCTTTTAGCCCAGCCGCCCAATCACGAAACGACACCAAGTTTATTGGCAATCGCTGAATTCATCCGGTCCGAGAATTGGTCAGAAAGATATTTTTTCACAGGTCATGGGTCTGACACTCTCTTTGGGTTTTCTGATGCGAGTAAGCTAAAGGCTCTTGAAATGATTCAAAAAATTCCTTTTGCGGATACATGGCTCAAAGGATTAGGGCTTATTCTTTCTCCTGCAAAACGATTATCTCAATCTTTATTAAAAGGGTCTGAGATTATCGCAAGTAGAAATAATCCAGATGCTTTTGTCGCCCGATCAAACAATTTGCTTACTTATGATGTTGATTGGGGTCTGGTTCAACGTAGTTTTGGTGATTCGATAATTCGCGAAACTCTTGCCAATAGAAGAAATTTTCCGCTCCAATACTCAAAAAGTGACCATTATCTCGATAAGGTAAACTTTATTGAGCTCCTCACATTTACCTACGACTTATCAGTGAAAAATCAACAATTAGCACTCACCCATCGTATGGAGCAGGTATTTCCATTTTTTGATGAAGACTTGATTAAATTAGCACTAACAATCCATCCGGATATTCGCTATATCAAAGGTTTTAAGTATAAACATCTGATGCGCCGATTATTGGAACGAAGAACAAACGCACCTGTTGCTCATAAGAGTAAAGGAGTATCTACAGTCAACGAGGAATTTGTTATTTGGATGCGTACGGGGCCTCTAAGACCACTTATCGATGATATTCAGCGACCAGGATTTATGAGTAAACTGGATTTCGATCATATGATTCAAACTCCAAATTACTTTCTTCTATCTCTTCTTACCTTTGATCTATTTAATAAGCGTGTAATTATAGGCAATTCAGAATAAGACCATTTTTATTTACCATCCATCGATTATTCTGAGCTTAAATTTATAATCCTTGTTCTACTAAAGTTGCCTTAATTTAATCGATCGTAATATTTTGTTTATCCAGCAGATAACCATATAATTATTTTTCCAAAAAAGATCAATTCTTCTAAATGTTGCCGACCGATTGTACTTGTTTAAATAATTGAGAAATCAGAATTCCCCCCAAAAATATTGCTAAAAAAGATGAATTGCATTTGATAGCATCTTTTATCTATTGTAGAAAGAGTGTCTAAGAATTGTTACTAAACCATAAATCTATTGAATATTGAAGAATAAAAACTTATAATATTAACATTATTATTCGAAATTTATTTATCTTATCCTAATTTCATCATTTTCCTGACAATTGAATAGTTGGGGGTAGTGATCTGAAGATTGAGACTGGTCGCACAGCATGATGAAAATCATGCATAGATCTTCAGGGAGCCAAATGCGAAACCGACCTGAAAGAGGTGTTTCTTTAAGGTCGGTTTTTGTTTTAATTGCCCTAATGATCAATAAATTAAGTCCGTTCCTTCCATTCTTTCAATCAAATTTAGATGAAATAAAAAAGAAGCAAGAAGTAATATCTCTTTGAGGTTTCATA
>PHBS01000224.1 GCA_002841995.1 Chloroflexi bacterium HGW-Chloroflexi-8 | reverse complement strand
ATCACCACTGAATACCATTCGATCTTGAGAAACTATTTCACATCGGATTGACATTTCATTAACCTACAGATTCTAATTGTTTAGCTCTTTGAACTGCATCCTCAATAGGACCAACCATATAAAATGCTTGTTCTGGCAAATTATCATGCTTGCCTTCAAGAATTTCTTTGAATCCACGAATTGTCTCTTTCAGTGGGACATATCTTCCTTCGATTCCGGTAAATTGTTCTGCAACAAACATTGGCTGAGAGAAAAATCTTTCAATTTTTCTTGCGCGGGACACAATTAATTTATCATCTTCGCCAAGCTCATCAATGCCCAAAATCGCAATAATATCTTGTAAATCTTTATAACGCTGTAACACACGCTGTACTTCACGAGCTGTCTGATAATGTTCTTCTCCCACTATTTTCGGATCTAAAATTCTCGATGTGGATGCTAAAGGATCAACAGCAGGATAAATCGATTTTTCTGCAATTGCTCGTTCAAGCGCAATTGTGGCATCCAAATGAGTAAATGTCGCAACTGGGGCTGGATCAGAATAATCATCAGCAGGAACATACACTGCTTGCATGGAAGTGATGGAGCCGTGACGTGTTGAAGTAATCCTTTCTTGAAGTTCTCCCATTTCAGTAGCTAAAGTTGGTTGATATCCTACTGCTGATGGCATACGTCCCAATAAAGCGGATACTTCGGAACCGGAAAGGGTGAAACGGAAAATGTTGTCAATGAATAAAAGAACATCTTTTCCTTGATCACGGAAATATTCTGCCATGGATAAAGCTGTTAATGCTACACGCAGTCTCACACCTGAAGGCTCATTCATTTGACCAAAAACCATGACGGTATCCTTCATAACACCAGATTCCATCATTTCACGATAGAGCTGTGTTCCTTCTCGAGTCCGTTCACCTACACCAGCAAAAACTGAATTCCCTTGATGTACGGTTGCAATCGAACGAATTAATTCCATGATAATGACTGTTTTCCCAACACCTGCACCACCAAAAATACCTGTTTTTCCGCCTTTCGTAAAAGGAGCAATCAAGTCAATTACCTTGAGACCAGTTTCAAATACTTCAACCCTTGTCGATTGATCTGAAAATTTTGGCGCAGATCTGTGAATTGGATATCGGAGGTCTGTATTCACTTCACCTTTATTGTCAACTGGTTCACCAAGAACATTAAAAATTCTTCCTAAAGTTTCTGGACCAACCGGAACCATGATTGGTTTAAAAGTACGGCGAGCTTCCATGCCACGCATATATCCATCTGTCGATCCCATCGATATGCAACGTACCCAATTCCCAGGTAGTTGCTTTTGTACTTCCAGGACTAAAACTTTGCCATCATCGCTTACAACCTCAATAGCTTCATATAAGCCAGGCAAATTAGTACCAGGAAATTGAACATCAACAACACCACCTTGAATTTGTACGATCACGCCGTTACTTTGATCCATTGATTACCTCCATTGATCAGGAAAAACTTATAATTCCAATAACATTTTTGTTTGAACTTGATTTAAAGCCTCAGCACCACCGGCAATATCCAACATTTCATTTGTAATACTCTGTTGTCTGGCTTTATTGTATTCCATCTGTAATACTGAGATCAGCTCTGTCGCGTTTTCTGTCGCGTTTTGCATCGCAATCATTCTTGCAGCGTTTTCACTGGCTTGGGCAGAAAGAATTGACTGATATATCTGCAAATTTGTAAACCTTGGAACAATTGCATCCAGGATTTCCTCCTGTCCAGGTTCGTATGAAAAAACACCGCTTGATTTATGATGTGTGATATTTTCACCGAACTGACTCGGATTTCCTAATTCCACATCCAACGGTAAAATTCGTCGAATTTCAGGAACCTGAGTCAACATATTGTGAAATTTTGTATAACTTACAAACACTTCATCAAATGACCCTTCGAGAAATTCATCAACTGCCAACCAACCAATGGATGAAACATCGGTAAAGCGCGGTGGAGTCGGAATCTGGTTGAAATCAGCCATCACTTTTAGTTTTCTTCGGATTAAAAGATCTCTTCCTTTTTTCCCGACAGCGATATATGTAACCGGGTTTTTATAATCCAGAAAATACTGGAGTGTCTTTCGGACGATATTGACATTATAAGACCCAGCTAATCCACGATCACTCGTAATTAAAATTACTAAAGTATTCTTAATAACTGGACGCGTAGCCAGAAGTGGATGCAGTATTTGATGATCCGATTGTCTTGCCAGATGAACTAATACTTTCCAGGCTTTCTCTGCATAAGGACTTGTGGCATTGACTGCTTGCATTGATTTACGAACTTTACTTGCACTGACAGTTTGTAAAGCTCGTGTAACTTGAGAAAGATTCTTGATACTCTTGATGCGAATACGCATCTCTCTCGCAGATGTCATAATTGATCGTCTTTCTTATTACTTCCAGGTTGAATTAAAAACTTGAATAGAATCTCTTAATTTCGATTCAGTTTCTTTAGTTATTCTTTTTTCTTTCTGAATGTCTTTACCAATCTCAGGATTCGAAGTCTCTATGAAACGTAATAGCCCAGCCTGATATTCTTTCAATCGTTCAACAGGAATTTTATCGGTAAACCCATTTACCCCTGCAAACAAAATGATGACCTGGTCATCTAGATCCATTGGCTCATACTGAGGTTGTTTAAGAATTTCTTGGAGACGCAAACCACGGTTCAATTGATCTTGAGTAGCTTTGTCAAGATCAGCCCCAAACTGAGCAAAAGCTGCTAGATCTCTGAAACTTGCCATTTCCAATCTTAATCGACCTGCCACTTGCTTCATGGCTTTCGTCTGGGCAGATCCACCTACACGAGAGACAGAAATTCCAGAATTTACAGCCGGTCTAATGCCAGCATTAAACAGATTTGATTCCAGATAAATTTGGCCATCGGTAATGGAAATGACATTGGTCGGCACATAAGCCGAGACATCCCCTAATAGTGTCTCAATAATTGGTAATGCCGTTAATGAGCCACCTGTCCCATGAACTTTTTTTATTTGAAATTGTTCAGAATTTTCAATAGACTTTAAGGCTTTTTCAGCCAATTCTAGTGATTGAGGTCCCCTAAATATTTCGCCTTTAAAATCCGGTTCCAATATTATGTCTTTTTTGGATTCATCTTTTGGAACAATCACATATTCCACAGCCAGTTTTGCAGCTCTTTCCAACAAACGAGAGTGCAAATAGAAAAGATCGCCAGGATATGCTTCTCGCCCAGGAGGACGTCTTAATAATAATGAAACCTGACGATACGCCCATGCATGTTTACTCAGGTCATCGTAAACAACAAGTGCATCTCGGCCTGATTCCATAAAGTATTCACCAATCGTACATCCGGAATACGGAGCAATGTACTGTAAAGCAGCAGATTCGTCCGCAGATGCAATCACGACGATTGTATGATCCATCGCTCCAAAACGGTCGAGGATGGAGATCGTACGGGCAACTGCAGATTTCTTTTGACCAATGGCTACATA
>PHBS01000039.1 GCA_002841995.1 Chloroflexi bacterium HGW-Chloroflexi-8 | reverse complement strand
GATGGAGCCACATTGGCAGAATGTAAAACTATTGCTGAAAATGCCTATCCAAAAATTGGTGTTTATTTTACCGTGGACTCTTTAAAGTTTCTTGCAGCAGGCGGGAGAATTAATAGCGCGAAACGGTTATTAGGAACTGCCCTCAACATTAAGCCGATATTGGAAATTCGAGATGGAAAAATTGAATTAGTTGAAAGTGTGATTTCAAAAAAGAAAGCTCTCAACCGAATGGTAAATTTGGTTGAAAAAGGAATCAATGGTCGAGAACCCATTCGAGTTTCCGTTTTTCACGCTTTGGATCACAAATCCGCTTTGGTACTTCAGGATGAACTTGAAAAGCGGTTCCATCCAGTCGAAAATATACTTTCATTTGTGAGCCCAGTAGTCGGTGCACACGTTGGCCCGGGGACGATTTCCATAGCTTATATGGCTGGATAGAACCCCCAAACTGTTTTTGGATAAGAATTAATTCAATTGTTAAGATCTTGTAACTAAATCGTTACATTTTGTAAACATTTGTGAAACTAATTATTCCCTATAATAAGGTGAAATTATCCTTTTCATTGAGATCACAACATAGCAAAAAATGTCCCAATATACAGCCATTAAAAAATTCCCCGAAGCATGGGGATTAAATGCTCGTTGTCCACTTTGTAAGTGCAGGACAATGCAAATTATGCATTTTGAATCTGCTGCTGACCAGCTTTATTGCCCTTTTTGCAAGGTGAGCTTTGAGGTTGAAGAAAAAGGTGAGCATATCTTTATTACCAAGTCACCTCCCGAATTTGCAGAGAAAATAAACCATCAATGGGTATCCCGACAGCAATTGGCTTTCGTGTTGGAAAAAAAAGAGGCGAAAACCAGCAATCTGCAAAATTCGTTCGTAGAAAAACCTGCAGCGACAAAGGCAAATCCTGTTCGAGCTGAAGCAGTTCGTAGAGCAAGAAAGTTAGTGGAATTAGGAAATTCACCGGATGTCATTCGTAAGTCTTTAGCTATATCTTTAAATTTAACGGATTTTGCGATTGAAGAAATAATCACTGACGCAATCAATGTTTATAAGATGAAGCAGCGAGCAAAAAACAAAAAGTATTTTATTTTTTTTGCGGTTGCAATACTCATTATAATAATATTTTTCATTGTTTTAAGACTTTTCTTTTAATTCGTAAATTCGAACTAATCAAAAACAAGAATCTTAAACCATGCAGGCGGGATCAAAATTGATAATTGTTGGCTCGATGGCAATGGAATGACACTATTTTCAAACGTGTCGAAACAATCACCATCATGGTTTATCGGAAAATTCTCCAATTGAAATGGCTGGTCAGACATGTTTATAATGACCAGTACTTTTTGATGATCTGAGATGCGCCAAAAACCGAATTGTTTTGAGTTAACAAATGCTTCTTGATAAGCACCAAAAGCCATTGCATGGATTCTTTTTCTCAAGTTGGACAACTTTTGAATCAATTTAAATAAATCTGGCTCATCTGGATTCGAACGGACGCTCTCCAAATCGAGGGCTGGTCGCAAGTTCTCATCGCTCCAATTCATTTTATTTCCAGTTACACCAAATTCACTGCCATAATAGACGGAAGGTATGCCAGGGATTGTAAATAAGAGAGCGTAAAGTGGGTAAATATGTTGAATTTGCTTTAATCGACTGCTTATTCTACTTACATCATGATTATCCACAAAATTGTATAACCCAAAATTTTGATAAATTCCTTCCTTTCCAAATTGACGATTCAGAGAATAAGCAATTTCGAAAAGGTTTTCTTCATTAAAACTTGAGTAGAGCCCCTTATAGCACTCGTAATTTGTAACTGAGTGAAGCAAGTCATCTTGAATCCATTTTCGGTAATCTCCATGTACAATTTCCCCCATGAGCCAGAAATCAGGATTAATTTTTGAAGTAAACTGACGTATTTCACTCCAGAAATCAAGTTGAACACAATCAGCAGCATCCAACCGAAGTCCATCGATTTGCCATTCATTCATCCAGGTTTGAACTGCTTCCAAAAGATGATGCCTGATATCCTGATTTGAAAGATTAAACTTAACCAGATTGTCATCCCCATTCCAATTCAAGTAAGTGAATGGATCTCCAAGATTGTTTTTGCGAGAGAAATTAATCTCCATGAACCAATCAAGATACGAAGACTTTTGCCCATTTTGTTGAACGTCTTGAAATGCCCAAAATGAACGTCCACAATGGTTAAAAACACCGTCAAAGATTATTCTCAATCCTCGTTGGTGGGCTTCATAGCAGAATAATTTCATTCCTGCGTTTGTTCCAAGCCGTCGGTCAATCGTAAAATAATCACAGGTATCATAACCATGTGAAGTAGATTCAAATATCGGACCAAGATAAATTGCAGTTGCACCTAATTCTTGAGCATTATCTAACCAGGGAATAAGTCGTGAAAGTTGCTCCTGTGGTTCTTCGGTAAAATGATTAATTTTTGGTGCTCCTAATAATCCCAGAGGATAAATATGGTAAAAAATTGAGTTTTTAACCCAGTAAGGTGTATTCATGATTTTGTTATATACCGATCGGTATAAACTCCTTTTAAAAAAAATTACGAAAAGATTCCGTACATAAATTGATGGACGATCTGGTAAACCATATTTTCGTCCATTTTCTGATTTCCTTGAATTGCATCTGTGGCATAAATGTAGAGTAAGCCAATAAACGAAGTTGCAAGCATTTCCTGTTTACCGCGAAGATTCCCGTGATGTTCAGCAGCTTTTATAAAGAGATTGGAAATTAATCGATGTTGTATTTCCAGATAGGATGAGAGAGATTGAAATGCTGTACTTTGGGGTGGAGAAATCCGAATACTCATCCATAAGCGAAAGAAACCCGGTTCTGTACGAGCAAAATCAAAATAATGGCGGGCTATGTCCTCCAAAGATTTGACAATATCATGATGGTAAATGCATTTTTCTGTGAGTTGGGCACCAAACGGTTTCAAATAAGTTAAGAATATTGCCTCTAGAACACCTTGTTTTGATCCAAAATAGTGGTAAAGCGTTGGCTTGGTTACTCCAACAGAATCAACCAGTTCTTGCACTCCAACCGCATCATAACCACGTTGTGAAAAAAGTATACAGGCGGACTTAATGAGTTCAGTGCGATAATCCATGACGATCATTATACCGATCGGTATAATGATTGTCAATCCCTGAATTGTTCGGGGTCCTATAAAGTTTGAATAGTCTTATTTAGTACATCAATGACCTGGTGCGCCAAAATCATATTAGCTTGAGTCCCCATATGCCCAAGTCGGAATACTTTTCCAGTTAGTGGTCCATAACTCCCGCCAACGACCAAACCTAGTTCGCGGAAACGGTGATCGAGTTCATGCCATGTCACCGATTCCGGTACTTTTAATGCTGTGACTGTCGGCGAAAGAACAGCATTATGAGCAGGAAAAAGTTCATATCCTATTCTTTGTGACTGTTCCTGAATGTAACTGGCCACCATTTGATGTCGTGTATAGACATTTTGTAAGCCTTCATTAAGTAGTAATTTTGTTGCTATATTCAATGCGAAGACTCCATGCCAATGAGGAGTATAAGGGAAATAGAAATTCTCCTGTGCATGATGAAAAGGGAGCAATGCATCGTAACCTTCATAACCAACTGTTTCGATCACATTCCAGGCAGCAGAACTGATCGACACAAATGACATGTCTGCAGGGGCAGATAAAACTTTCTGTGATCCTCCTAATGCAAAATCCACATGCCAATCATCAACTAAAATGGGAACACCACCGATGCTGGCTACCATATCTACATATAGTAACGGTACCTGATGTTTAATTTTTAATTCGCTTAATTTTTCTAAGGGGTTTAATGTTCCGGAAGGGGTTTCACAATGAATGACGGTGATCATTTTTGGATGAAATTCGATAATTGCCTTTTCGATTGTTTCAAAATCATGGATTGTCTCGTTGTAGGCAAAACCGAGTGTTTTTACCTGTGCCCCGATAGCTTTGGCCATTTCAGCGACCCCATATCCAAAAACACCTGTTGCGATTGCAAGCACACGATCACCAGGCAGCAAAGCACTTTTTAACGCGCTCCATAAACCAAGCATTCCCTCGCCGGTTAAGATGGCTACCTGATTTTTTGTGTTTAACAAACGCTGAATATTAATTTCAGTCATATGATAGAGGTCTAAGAATTCTGGTTCCATATCCGACGACCCAAAATTATTCAGGTAAGCTTTTTGAATCTCCTCAGGAATTGAGATTGGACCAGGAACCATAGGAATTGGATATTTTTCCATGCTGACCTTTCAAATTTCAGTAAAGTAATATAAACAATTATCCCACAACCCTTCATAAAAAATCCCGTATAATCCAAAATAGAATTGTGGAATCGTGATTTGAAGAACAATTGAGAGATTATAATTATGAAAGAAATTCTTCAGGAGTATAAGCCATGAGTGATGTTGTTGATCGTTTTGTGCGTTATATAAAGGTTGATACACAGTCGAATCCAGATTCGACCAGTTTTCCAAGCACCTCGAAACAATTTAATCTTGCTAAAATTTTGTACGATGAACTTTCATCTTTGGGTTTAAAAGATTTGAGTCTGGATGAAAATGGATATGTAATGGCAACACTACCTTCCAATTCGACCAGGAATGTACCATCAATTGGATGGATAGCACATATGGATACGAGCCCGGATATGAGCGGTGAAGGTGTAAATCCCAAATTTATCCAAAACTATGATGGCGGAGATATTGTTTTAAATGCTGAAAAGAAGATTTTACTTTCTCCATCTGATTTTCCTGAGATGCGCAACTATTTAGGACAAACATTGATCACTACCGATGGCACAACCTTATTAGGTGCTGATGATAAAGCTGGAGTGGCAGCTATTATGTCAGTTGTTCAGTATCTCGTTAATCATCCTGAAATTGAACATGGTCCTCTCAAAATTGGTTTCACACCAGATGAGGAAGTAGGACAAGGGGCAGAACGCTTTGATGTGAAAAAATTTGGGGCAGATTTTGCCTATACAATCGATGGGGGTGAGGTTGGCGAGCTCGAATATGAAAATTTCAATGCTGCGGGTGCTAAGATATTCATTAAAGGCCGTGGTGTTCACCCGGGAACAGCCAAAAATAAGATGATCAATGCCATTAATATTGCAATGGATATTGCAGGTGCATTACCTGCCCATATGAAACCTGAGTTTACAGAGAACAATGAAGGTTTTTTTCACTTGATGCGTTTTGATGGAACAATAGAAGAAACAACATTGCAATACATTATTCGTGAACACGATAAAGATAAGTTTGAATGGCAAAAAGGGTTGATCCAGAGAATTGTCCAAAACACAAATTATAAATATGGTCCGGGGACAGCCAATCTTGAATTAAAAGATCAATACTATAATATGAAAGAAAAAATCCTGCCTGTGATGCATATTATCGAAACTGCAAGAGAGGCGATTGAAGCGGTTGGTTTGACACCCAAGATCATCCCTGTACGTGGTGGAACTGATGGAGCTCGATTATCTTATATGGGTTTGCCATGCCCGAATATTTTTACTGGTGGTCACAATGCTCACGGAAGGTTCGAGTATCTTCCCATGGAATCACTGGAAAAGGCAAAAGAAGTGATCCTAAAGATTATTGATCTCTACACAGATCGCTCGGAAAAGAAATAAATTTACTGAAATAAAATTCTAAGCATTTAGACCGGCAAATAAGACATGTAAAACCTTTAAGGTAGCGGTTTATACAGACAAGAAATCCTTAAAGTCAACGAGCGCTGTGCTCATTTTCGGTTCTTTTGCAAAAATACTTGTCAATTCTTCAAGAAAATGAGTAATTTCTTTGATGAGATAAATACTCGGATTGTTTTTCATATTTGTATTCAACAAAAAGATTGCCCGTTCATGATTTCCAGCAATGAATTGATAAATTGCGTAATAGAAGGGTAGTCTTTGATTCCAAATTTGTTCTCCCATCTGAAGTTCGATACTTTTAAGCGCTATTGACATATCTTCCATAAACAGCTTTTCGTTTTGACTTATTTTATGAGTAATTGCCCGTAGAAAAGCACTTTGGTGATTTGATTTAGATGTGTTTAATGCTTGATTTAAACAATTTAGGGCTTTTTCTGGTTCGCCTTTTGAAAGAAATAATCGTGCTTTTTTCTGCAGAATTGAAGTATTTGCAGGTTCTAAAAGAATGGCTTTTTCATAATCTTCAAAAGCCAGATCATTTTGCTTAAGAAGGAAATGTAAAAATCCTCTACTTGAAAAAATCCACCCGGATGTTTGATCTAATTCAATCGCTTGGTTAAAATCGCCCATTGCGGTATCGTATTTCTCGAGTGTACAAAAGATTTGCCCACGTTTCGCCAGATATCCAGCATCCATTTCATTAATATGAATAGCTTGGTTAAAATCAGCTAAAGCACCAACCAAATCGAATAGTAAATGTTTAATTTGTCCTCTGGCTACTAGTATTTTGGAATCCATCGGTTTTAACATTAAATATTGGTTATAATCCTCGAGAGCAAGTGGCATATTCTTTTGGTTATAGTGAAACAAATGTGCTCGCTTCAGAAGAGCCCATTCATTTTCCGGTTCAATTAGTAAGACCTGTGTGAATTCCTCGATGGATTCCTGGATGAGTTGGGTGTTTTCATACGCCAACGCCAATTGTCCTCTAGCCCAGGCATCATCCGGGTTAGAGTCTAAATATATTTGCAGCATGGATGTTGCTTTTTCAAAAGACCGTTGTCTCATAAAAATCTCAGCACAATAAACATAAGCCCAAATGAAATTTGGTCTCAGATTTAATATCTTTTGAAATCCAAGAAGAGCATTATCCAAGTCATCTAATTCCAGGAATAATTCCGATCTACGAAATATTGCCCAGATATAATTAGGTTTCAATTGGATGGCAGCATTTAAATCCAGCATTGCTTCTTTAAGATTACCTAGTTCCTGATGAACTTTAGCGCGATGCGCAAGTGCCCAATCATATTCTGGATCCAGATGGATGGCATAAGTAAAATCTGCCAGCGCATCTTCATATTGATGTAAGGAACAATAAACTTCTCCCCGAACTGCATATACCCACTCATCATCTTTAAGGAATTGAACACCTTTTTCGAGGTCAGAAAGTGCTTTTTGATATTCCCCGATTTGCCGATAAGTTTCTGCCCTTTCGACCCAAACCGAACCATACTCAGGGTTGTGTTCGATAGCTTTTGTAAAAGCAGATATCGCTTCTAAATTCTTATTTTGATGGCGTTTTATTGATCCCAATCGTGCAAAGACCCAGGCATAATCTTCGCGAAGCTTTATCGCTTGATGGTAAGATTCTTCCGCTTCATCGATTCTTTCAAGGTTTTCAAACAAATCCCCTCGCACAGCATAAACCCAGGCATCGTCTGGCCAAAATTTGGCTAGACGATCAAAATCAGCCAGAGCTTTTTCAAACTCGCCATTTGCATGAAACAATTGTCCTCTCGCGCTAAATACCCAGGCATAATCAGGTAGAAGTTCGAGTGCCTTTTCATACTGTTGCAGTGCTTCAACGACCATATTTTGTTTTCGGTAAGCTTCACCCTTGCTGTAGTATGCCCAAACATAATTTGGGTCCAAATTTAGCGCGCGGTCCAGATCATTAATTCCTTCGTCATATTGCTCCGACTCAATCAAGGTTCTTCCACGATGTGCGATCGCCCACACATAATCCGGTCTCAAGTCTATTGCTTGTAAAAATGCTTCCAGTGATTCCGAATACCTGCCCATTTCACGAAGAATCTCACCTTTCATTGCATAAATCCACTCATCTTCAGGTAGGAACTTTTCGGCATTGCAAATATCATCCAGGGCAGCTTCTAAATTTTCCATTTGTGAATAAACCATTGCTCGTTGAGCGAAAACCCATCCAAATTCATTGTCCAAATTTATTGCCATTTCGTACAATGTCAATGCATGCTCAAAATCACCAATTTCACGATAGCAATCTGCCAGATGAGCGTAAGCCCAGGCATTATTTTGTTCATGGGAGACATAAGCTTCGTAAGCTTGAATAGCTTCAGATAATCGGTTTTCTTTCTCAAATAAATATCCTCGGGAAAGGAGCATATCCGCAGAATTAAAATCCTGCGTTTCCTTTGGTTTTTTTCCAATCTTTTTGAATTGAGAATTAGTAGCCGGCAATTTTTCCTCTAGATATTAATTCCGTTCACTTTATTTCTTAATTTTAGTCCATATTAATTTTGAGGTTTCATGACACTAATATCATTTTTTGCGTTGCAGAAACGAGTTACTAAAATTGATTCTGGAAAAAGCCTCTCATAATGTTTTTTCTATATTGTAAATATGTTATAATCTCGAGGAAATATGACCAGAACTATCCGTATTTACAGGTATGGGAAAAGGAGTAATGAATGAGTGAAAGAACTTTAGACGTTGTTGCGACAAATATGGTTGTAAAAATGGACTACACACTTTATGTTGATGGTAAAGTTGTCGACACAAGTGAAGGATATGGTCCATTGGAGTTTATTCATGGACACCGAAATCTTATTCCTGGCTTGGAACGCGAGATCCTTGGAATGCAAGTAGGCGAGGCAAAAGAAATAATTGTGAAACCTTCTGAAGCATATGGTGAATATGATGCGGATGCATTTATTGACATCCCACGAACCCAATTTCCTCAGAGTTTTGATTTCCAGATTGGTCGATCTGTCAGATTGTCTGATCCAACAGGACGCCTAATTACAGCCAGCATTTCAGAAATTGGTGAAAAGGATGTCCGTTTGGACATGAATCATCCACTTGCGGGAAAAGAATTGAACTTTTCTGCCACAATTGTGGATCTCCGTATGGCGACCCCTGAAGAAATAGAAGCCGGAAAAGTTGGTGGACAGGGTTGTTCTTGTGGTGGTAGTTGTAGTAGCAACAGTAGCGGATGTGGCGATAGCTGTAATTGCTAGAGAACCCGAATCAGTGCTGTTGTCTATACCAATTTTCATTTGATCTTTTCTTGATTCACAGTATAATAAAAGTACCTCTCTCCGGTTGTCCCCCTCAACCGGTGGGAGGTACTTATTTTTAAAATTTAGATCTTTTAATTTTTCGAGACAACAATTGGTCCAGGACCAATCAGGTCGTTTACTCGTGTCGTAACGCTTCTACAGGCTGCAAGCTGGCTGCCCGATTGGCAGGATAGATTCCAAAAAAAAGACCAACTGCAGTAGAAAACAAGGTTGCCAATAAAATTGCATCCAGTCCTACTACCGGATTGAGTTGTGTATTACTGGCTGCCGCAATTTTGCCAACAATAAATGCAATCAACCAGCCGAGACCTATCCCTATCACCCCTCCTAACAAGCTCAGCAAAGATGATTCCGTAAGAAATTGTATTAAAATGTCTTTTCGCCTGGCACCTAAAGCTTTTCGTAATCCTATCTCCTTGGTTCGTTCGGTTACGGAAACAAGCATGATATTCATGATGCCGATGCCACCGACCAATAAAGAAATGCCTGCAATTCCACCCAAAAAGATGGTCAGAACATTTGTGATCGTTTGAGCGGTTTTTACAAAATCTTGTTGTGAAAAAACAGTAAAGTCATCGGCACCCAATTTTGTACGGTGTCGATATCGTAATATTTCGCTGATTTCTTCAGTAGCCTGTGAAACCGAATCTGCACTGGCTGCTTGAACTAAAATTGAATCAACACGATCACTGGCTCTGCGGATCAATCTGGTTTGTGCAGTTGTTATTGGGATATTGACGACATTATCTTCACTGCCGAATGCAGAACCTCCCACTGATTCTAAGACACCAATAATTCGGAAAGGTTGACCTTCAATCCGTATCGTTTCACCAATCAACCCATCCCGATGTCCAAAAAGAGTATCTGCAACATCTGTCCCAATAACAGCAACCGAGGCTAACCCCAGGATATGCTCTTCATTGATAAATTCACCCTCAGCAAGAGTCATATTGCGCACTTGCTGGTAAGAAGGTGTGACTCCATTGATTGTCGGCGTAGTTTTTTCACCAGAAAAAGTTACTTCCAGATTGCTATTGATAACAGGTGCAACCATGGCTACAGATGGAGCCTGAAAAGGGTCGGAAATTGCATCTGCGTCTGCCTGGGTTAAGTATTCAGGATTACGTACTTCTTCTGTGAAATTACCCCTAAACACAAATAAAAGGTTTGAACCAAGCCCACTAATTGAACCAGTGATGGTGTTTTGTGCGCCATTCCCAACAGCTAACATAGCAATGACTGCTGCAACACCAATTACAATTCCCAATATTGTCAGGCCGGAACGGGTTTTGTTTGCATTTAAAGATTCGATTGCCTCGATAATTGCTTGACCAAAGTTCATGCAATGCCATCCTCTGCCAAAACTTTTCCATCGATCAAGCGGATTATTCTTTGTGTTTGTTCCGCAACTACTGGATCATGTGTAACAATAATAATGGTTGTACCCTTAGTTTTATTCAAGTTGAGGATCAACTCCATTATTTCTTTACCGGATTTAGAATCCAAATTTCCGGTTGGTTCGTCTGCCATAATAATTGCAGGGTCGTTGACCAGCGCACGGGCAATAGCGACACGCTGCTGTTGTCCACCGGATAATTCTGTTGGTTTATGGGTCATGCGGTCAGCCAGACCGACAGCTTGCAGAGCCTGAGCTGCTTTTTCTCTTCGCCCTTTTATGATACCGGCATACCGCATGGGTAATTCTACATTTGCCATGGATGTTTGACGTGGGAGCAAGTTGAAACTTTGAAAAACAAACCCGACCTTTCGGTTTCTGACATCGGCCAATTCGTCGTCTTTCATCTTACCAACATGGATGCCATCCAGAATGTAATCACCCCCGGTGGGGCGATCCAGGCATCCTAATAAATTCATTAGCGTTGATTTTCCCGAACCCGATGGGCCCATAATCGAAATTACGGAACCACGTTCTATTTGAATATCAATACCATCCAAAGCGCGAACTTCAATGTTACCCATTTGATAAATTTTTGTTAAATTGTGGGTCTCAATTACCCAATCCGTCATTTTTACCTCTAAAATGGGCGTCCACCCATCCCTGAACTTGGACCAGTCAGTAATTCGGTCGGTGGGTTTAATACGAGGATATCACCCTCATTTACACCACTGACCACTTCGCTATAAAGATCAGAGATGGCACCTATCGTTATGTTCGTTGCTTGTGGTACCAATTGGCCGGGTTTTAAGATATAGACAACCCGTTCCCCATCTTTTAAGCGAACTGCACGATTGGGTATGATCAATACATCTGAGATTTCACTTGTTACTACGTTTACGGCAGCAGTCATTCCCGGTAAAACGTTTTCATCTGGATCCGATAATTCCACAGTTACATTGAAACTTACTACACCACTGATAGAAGTGCCTACCCGTGCTACCTCATGGATCTTACCCGTGTATTCTTTATTCTGAATACCATCAAAACTAATACGCGCAGGCATTCCAACTTTTATCGAATTGATATCAACTTCAGGTATGAGAACATCTACCAATAAATGGCTCAGGTCATCAATTCTGAAAGAAATTGAACCGGGAGATACCTGGTCCCCAACTTTGGATCGGATATCGGTAACAGTTGCATTGAAAGGGGCTCTGAGATTAATAGAATCAATGGTTGCTTCAATCGCATCGATTCTAGCCTGAGCTGCTTTTATATCATCCGGATCCGGACCATTTTTTAATCTTTCCCATTCGCGAAGCGCTTCATCATATTGTGCTTGAGCAAGTACAAGGTTACCTTCTGCGACTGCAATTTCTTCGTCATCCGGTGCTGATAAAAGAAAACGATAATTTGCTTCAGCGGTGGCCAACACTTGTTTTGCTGCAGCCCACTCGCTTAAAGCAGCAGCGCGAACCGGGTCATCTTCTGGTCGATCATCAACTGTATCATATCTTTGTTCCCATTTAGATGCTTCGTCTTTTGCAAGAATGTAGCGGGCATATGCTTCTTCAATAATTTGGTCAGATGCCCGTTTGTACGATTTCGATTCGCGTCTTGTTTTAGCAGTATCCAACGCATCGGCTGCATTGGCCAATGTAGATTGGGCTTTGGCTTTTGCTAATGTTGAATTCATCAATTCTTCAAGGTTTTGTTTTGCAGTCACTAAATCTGCTTGTGCGAGAATGATATTTTGAGCCAAGGATCCAGGCGCTAAGGAAGATAGTATTTGGTCCTTTTTAACTTGATCATCCAAGTTAACAAGAATTTCATCGATATTTCCATTGATTTGCCATGCAATCAAAGCGAATTGATTGGACCGGACTGTGCCGGTTGCACCCACAATTGCTGTTAAATTTCCGCGCTCAACTTTGGCTGTCAGATAGCTTGCTGCTAATGAATTGGACCGGCTTTGGTTCAGGGCTTGTAAGCCAAAATAACCACCAATCCCTAAACCAATAATTACTAATATGATAATGACCTTTTTCTTCATAAATTACCTTCCTTAACCTATAGTAATTGTAATTCGTCTGTGATTATTTTGTGTAAGAATCTTATTAATATGTACGACCTTGTATTTAAAAACCTCAAAAAATGATAAATTCGAAGGAAGGAAGCTGAAGAGATTTTTTAAGAAAGTGGCTTTCTTAGACAATTTAGAAAATTGGATAATTGGGTATGATAGAATCTCAAATATGGCTCTACCAAATTGGTAATGAAGAATTCATAAAATGGATTGGCGGTAAGTAAATTATGTTTTGGAAGTGGACAAAAAGAATTGCAACTTCATTTTTTATTGTTCTTTTGGCCATAATTCTACTGACAAATAGTGGAAAACCCTCTCTAAATTTCGACGAGCTGGTACGTTACTCCACAAGGCAAATTGAATTTGATTATGTCAATTGGACAATTCAAGCAGTTTACCAAAAATTGTCCCAAGCTGCTTTGGGAACCGGAAGATATCTGGGTCATGAGCAACAAATTAAAATTCTGAACCGATTTTTTGCGATTGTCGATGAACAATCAAAAATTAAAGATAAAATTATCGAAATTTATGCCTCCCCGTCAGAAACCAACCCTGATAAAACCGCTCAACCTTTTTTGGTAAGGCAAAAATCCTTACAGGAAGAGCAAAAGCATATCAGCCTTTTGGCGGAAAGTATCCTTCAGCAGCAAATTAGTTCCATAATATCCGGCAGTAACCTGGATGATTTTGGTCAACCAGTACCGCCTGTTCAATATCACACATCCGCCTTACCTTTTGCTCTGATAATCTCTCCCCGGGATGTTATACGCCAGGACGCAAACATTTCGCTTTTACCGGATTTAACTTTGGATCAAATAGTTGCATTAGAAAAAAGTGTTGAAAATCGATTGGACATTTCCGCATTAGTTGTGCCCGTGGGGGGTATTGGTGTGTACCCTACGATGGTTATGGAATCCACTGATTTATCCTGGTTGGCAGAAGTTGTAGCTCATGAATGGATTCATAACTTTTTAACTTTGCGTCCTTTAGGCATTTTGTACGATGCAACGCCAGAACTACGAACTATTAATGAAACAACAGCTTCCATTGCCGGTGTTGAAATCGGTGAGCAAATGATCATTCGTTACTACCCAGCATTGGTAAAACCAAAAGAGGAGCCTGGTTCACAGAAAGCTGAGCTTAATCCTCCTAAGGCAAATGAAGAACCTGTTTTTGATTATCGGGCAGCCATGCATGAAACACGTGTCACGGCTGATGCGCTTTTAGCAAAGGGAAAAATTCAAGAGGCAGAGGATTATATGGAAGTTCGCCGATTGGTCTTTGTCAAAAATGGTTATAACATCCGAAAATTAAACCAGGCTTATTTTGCTTTTTATGGTGCCTATGCCGATACGCCTGGAGGTGCTGCTGGTGAGGATCCGGTTGGCGCAGCAGTCCGATCTCTCAGGGCACAGAGTGAAAGTTTGTCACAATTTATTCGCAAAATATCCTGGGTCACTTCCTTTGGGAAATTGCAGGAGCTTTTGAGTACACCCTGAGATTCTTAAATTTCAATCGAGCAACATGCCATTCAGTTGATCAATGGTATGTTTGCCCGATCAGAAAAATATTTTTTTCACCACGGCCAGATTAAAAATCTTCGTCCAGCCCCCCACCCATTCCACCCATTCCACCAGTGGATAAATCATCACCCAATTCAGGCATATCTTTTTCGATATCGTCTGGTGATTGACCTGCTTCAAGACGGTTTACAACTTCATCAAATTCTTCTGGCATTTCTTCACCTAACTCACCTGACATTTTTCGCATCATTTTCCCCAACGCGACCGGGTCATCTTCCAATCCTTCCAGGCTGGAGGGATCTGAAAAATTTTCCAATCGGCTTTCTTCTGATTTGGCAATACGAATTCGACCAATTTTACGGGTGACTTTGGTACTATTACAATGTTTGCATACTACTGTTTTGTTTCCATATTCGGCGTAAGTCATGAAAACATCAAAACGCTTTTTACATTCCAGACAACGATAATCATAAATTGGCATTCTTCAAAAACCCTTCTTGTAAATTAACCAGGATTAATCAATTATAATTTGTCTATCATAGAAATTTATTAATTTCTTAAAAAAACTTTACATTTCCATGCTGAATAAACGAGTATTAAATCGTGTAGGTTGGGAAATTGGTCAAGAATTAATGATGAGAGCCAGGTAATATGCCTACAGAACAATTATCTTTTGATTTATTAGAACAACACCCCCTTTTTATCGTCATTTCAGGACCATCTGGTGTAGGAAAAGACGCAACCTTGCAAGAGTTAAAAAAGCGTAATTTACCCTTGCATTATATTGTTACAGCAACAACGCGGAACCCTAGAGAGGGCGAAGTTCATGCCAGAGATTACTTTTTTTATTCAAAAGCTGAATTTGAAGAGATGATCGCAGCTGGTAAATTTCTGGAACATAGTGTTGTCTATGATGATTTGAAGGGAATTCCGATGCAACAAGTCGTTCCAGCGATTGCATCTGGATTGGATGTCATCATTCGGGTGGATGTACAGGGAGCAAAAAAATTACGGGATTTAATCCCGGATGCTGTATTGATTTTCCTGTTGCCGAGTAGTGTGGAAGAATGGCATGCACGCTTGGATAATCGAAACACGGAATCGGATCAAAGCAGGAAAATACGACTTGAAAAGGCAAAATGGGAATTGGATTACTTACAATATTTTGATTATATGGTTGTTAATCGCCATAATTGCTTGAGTGAGGCAGTTGATACGATTGTAGAAATAATTCATGCCGAACATCATAAAACCAAACCACGAAAGATAAACTTATGAGCAATTATAGTCAGAACCCAAACCCGGATGATCCATCCCAACAACCAAAACCTCAAAGAGTACGCATTAATTTACCTGCCAAAAAGCCCTACGTTATGTATACCATTCTGGGGCTTACCATTTTGGTGTACCTTGTCCAAATGGCGACCAATTACTTTCTGGGTGTGGATTTAGCTTCTGCTTATTTGGCTAAGGTAAACTCCATGATCCTGAATGGCCAGTTTTGGCGTCTCATTTCCCCCATTCTTGTCCATGGTTCAATCACACATATTGGATTTAATATGTACGCTTTGTATATTTTTGGGCAAAACCTGGAATACCAATACGGGCATGGACGCTTTCTTTTACTTTATTTATTAAGTGGATTTGCCGGAAATGTGGTCTCATTTGTAATGTCTACCAGTCCTTCTGTGGGTGCATCAACGGCAATATTTGGAATGGTAGCTGCTCAGGGAGTGTTTATTTTTCGTAATCGTAAATTCTTTGGGGATAGGGCTCGTGGAATATTAATGAATATCGCCTTTATTCTGGGTATTAACCTGGTTTTAGGATTGAGTCCGATGATTGATAACTGGGGACATCTCGGTGGTTTGTTGGGTGGCCTGGTCTTTTCCTGGACAGCAGGTCCTTTATGGAAAATGCAAGTTGATGTGAATGGGTACCATTTGGAAGACCAACAAGAAAAACACAATATTGTCTTTGGTGCGCTCGTTGTGTTTATCGCTTTTGCAGCACTTTCAATGGTGCGTTGGTTCTAGGACCCGGCAACATGGAATTTTTTGTACAATTCTTAGAAGATAATCCGATAATACTATTATTTCTGGTTGCAGGTATCGGGTATCCTCTGGGAAGGATAAAAATTGGCGGCGTTCGTTTGGGCGTCGCCTTTGTTTTGTTTGTTGGATTAGCAATTGGTAGTCTGGACCCAAGGATCCAGATTCCGGAAGTTGTTTACACACTTGGATTAATTTTATTCGTTTATACCGTGGGACTCAGTAATGGTGCTGTATTTGTTGAAGCACTTAAGAGAATTGGGATTAAAGCTAACCTTCTGGCTTTGTTAGGCATGGTAATCATATTTAGCATCTCGTCTGCTGCCTTCTTTTTTTTGAATATTAAACAAAGTTTTGCAGCTGGTTTGCTGGCCGGTGCAACCACAAATACACCTGCTCTGGCTGCTACGATTGAAGCGTTGAAAAATAGTGTTTCTCCTGAATTATTCACTCAAATTGAACTGGAGCCTGTTATTGCCTATTCGTTAACTTATCCATTTGGAGTTCTTGGGACAATATTGGTGATAAGCATCCTTCAAAAATTCTGGAAAATTAATGTCCAGGAAGGAAAACAAAAACCGGTGATTCAGTCTCTGACAGTCAGGGCAACTTTTCTGCATCCGGTCACGATTGCTTCGCTCATGGAAAAAAATAAATGGGATATTACCTTTGCTCGTCATAAAAGGGGTGATACCCCAGATACCCTTGTCCAGGGAGACACGGTATTGCAAGGGGGAGATTTAATTAACCTGGTTGGCACCCCTGATGTTTTGGCAGAAGTGGTTCCACACATTGGTGTAATTAGTCAGGAAAGAATTGAATATGATTTAAACCGCTTCGATCGGCGCCGAATTATAGTGTCAAATCCAGAGATTGTGGGACAAAGGCTCTCTGATTTACATCTTGCTCGAAATTTTGAGACTTTAGTAACACGAGTACGACGGGGGGAAATTGATTTTGTTCCCCATGGTGATACACAACTTGCTCTTGGCGATCTCGTAATTGTACAAGCTCCGCATGATCGTATGGATCAACTTGTTAATTATCTTGGAGATTCATATCGATCCGTGTCTGAAATTGATGTTTTGACATTTAGTCTGGGTGTTGCTTTGGGCTTGCTTGTTGGGCTTATTCCTATTCCATTGCCGGGTGGCATTGTCATTAAGCTTGGAGTAGCTGGTGGTCCACTTTTTGTAGCCCTATTTCTTGGGGCGATCAGGCGCACAGGATCCATAAATTGGGACTTGCCTTACGGCGCAAATTTGACATTGCGGCAAATTGGATTAGTGATATTTTTAGCTGGAATTGGCACTAAAGCAGGGTATACCTTCATGCATTCATTAACTGAAGGAAAAGGATTAGACATTTTCCTGGTGGGGATTGTTCTCACTTTATCCGTGAGCTTGATTATCATGTTTGTTGGCTATCGTTGGTTAAAATTTCCATTTGGATTTATGGCTGGCCTTTTATCTGGATTACAGACAAATGCTGCAATATTGGGTTTTTCTCAAGATCAATATGGAGATGAACAACCTGCGCTTGGATATACAACGGTTTTTCCACTGGCAATGGTATTAAAAATTGTCATGGCTCAATTGATTTTGTATTTGAAATAAGTCTTTTTATATTTATTATCAAAAAAAGCAGATTGTTCCCTGGAGGGCAATCTGCTTTTAATCTCTCTTTCGATATTATCTTAAAAAAAATGATTTGAGGCTTGGAAAGAACTTGGTAAAAATGAATTTCACTTATTCAATGAAAACTTCAACATGTTCGCCATCTTCTTCATCAAACACATCAACAATTTGACCAATTTCTCCATTGGTCAAAAAGGTGTGTAATGTTTCAGCATCTATCCCTTCAATTTCCGGACTGAACTTCATACCCATTTTAAGTCCCGCGCCAACAAGTCCAATGGGCAATCGTATATTTACTCTGGTTTTGCCAGATTCACTGTCTGTTACACGAACACGGAAGTATTTACCACTTTTTTTATTTACTATCCCTTCCGGATTGGTAAACGAAGTTTTTTGTTCTGTTGACCCTTCAGCAAGGGATTCGAGTAATTTTGCAGCTTGATCTGCATTGATTATTCCATCCTGTAACATGGATAGTATTTTGATTCTTTCTTCGTTCGTAGCCATTATCTATCTCCTAAAAATAAATCGACATTAGATTCCGAGAATAAGATTAAAATCGGTGGTTTCCACTTGATGGGATTCCTTAAATTCATGATTTGGGTCCTGTTTGGAAACCTGGATTATTTTTTGATTTTGCAAATTTTCCTGGTTTCTTCGTTTGTTGTAAAATTTGAACCAAAATTTAAGCGAAAAACATCTTTGCTTATTCATTTCTTTATCCATCTATTTTTTTGCCAGCCAATTGTAATTGGGCATCTTCAGCAGAAATCTCGCCTTTGGCCAAAGAATCTAAAATATTCATACGGTCCTCTGAGCTTAACTTCTGAATCTCATCAACTTTTGGTTCAAATCCTAATAGTCTGAGAATTTCCTGAAGGCGGTTTCGCAGCGTTGGATATGAAAGATTCAATTCTTCTTCCATGCGATTGAACCGTCCTTCACAACGGATAAAAGTCATTAAGAAAAACATTTGATCTTTACTCAATACACCAAATGGATTGGCACTTGGGGCAAAATGTCCTTCCATGGTCGTGTCACAATGCGCACAATAAACTCTGGTGACTTCCAAATCACCATGACAAATAGGGCATTGACCCGGCAATTTATTCATACGACCTCCTGGAAAAAAGAGACTTTTTATGTTTATTGAATATATAATATCACAAAGTTTAATTAAGTCAAGCAAAAAAGAAATAATATTTATTTTAATATAAGAATTATTTATAAATTATGAAATAAATTTTAATAAAATTTCTATAGTTCAAATAAATCTTATTTAAGATCTTTATGTTATCCAAAAATACCTGGTTAGTAACCTGGTTTCAATTATCGTGAAAAATTCCGGTTTTGGAAATAAAGTTAACATTTGGTTAAGAATCTAAAACATGAATTTGAATCATGTTATACTCAAAAAAAAACAGGTGATTGCTTTAGCTTGAGGTGGAATAATGAAAACATTGCTTTTGATGCGGCATGCAAAATCGAGTTGGAAAGATACTGAATTAGCAGATCATGAACGACCTTTAAAAAAACGTGGTCATAAAGATGCATATAGTATCGCGAAAGTTCTCAAAAAGAAGGAATTAATTCCTGAATATATTATGACTTCAAGCGCAGTTCGTTCTGTTGAAACAGCAAACGATCTGGTCGAAAAACTCGAGTATAAAGGCGAAATTTCTGTTTTGGATGTTCTATATATGGCTGAGCCAAGAACCTATATTGAAAAAATTCAATCTGTCCCGAATGATGTCAACCGTCTTCTGGTTGTAGGTCATAATCCGGGTTTGGAATCGCTTGTGCAAGTGCTGGGGGATAAAATCGATTCCATGCCAACTGGTGGTCTGGCAGTCATTATTCTACCTGTTCAATCCTGGGAAGAGCTTACATTGGAAACAGAAGGTGAACTCTCAAGATTATGGCGACCTGAAGAACTTAAGAAATAGGAACAGGTCTTTGATCAACTAATGATCAATAAGCCCCATTTCTTCAACCATTGATACAAACTCATCTACCAAAGCCGGGTCAAATAACCTGCCGGACTGTGAATAGATATATTGAATAACCTGTTGAGATGACCAGGCGGGACGATAAATCCTGGGAGTTAATAAAGCATCCCACACATCGATAATTGAAAAAATACGTGCATTGAGTGGAATATTGAGACCGGCTAGTCCTTCCGGATATCCACTTCCGTCCCAATGTTCGTGATGATAATAAGGGACAAAAATTGCTTTTCCTAAATGAGGAATATTCTCAAGCAATCGTCTTGCAAAAACCGGATGTTGACGCATGATATTCCAATCCTCATTCGTGAACTTTCCAGGTTTGAAAAGGATATCATCTGGAATTCCCATTTTCCCGATATCGTGTAAATACGCTCCATTAATAATCTCTTCAATTTCACTCTCATTAAAACCAACTCGCCGTGCTAAAGCTTCGGTGAGATTGACGACGTTTTGAGAATGCCCTTTCTTTTCCTGTTCACGAATTTCAAGTGCATGTGCCCATCCTTGAATCGTTGCCCGATAAGTCTTATTGACCTGATCCATCAAGTTCGCACGATAAATCACACCAGCAATGAGATTACACATGGTTAACAATAATCGAATCTCTTCTTCGAGAATGGATTTTTTCATCCCGATTGTGAGCGTACCAATGATCTCTTCCTGCATGATCAGAGGAGCGGATGCAATGGCTTCAATATTTTTAAGCGCCTGTGGGAAATAGAACAAACCGTTATTCTTCGCATCGTTATCAATATATACTTCACCTGTTTTGATAACGTATCCTGATATTCCGGAATTCTTTGGGATGTGTTGATCAGTTAGATTTTCCCATTCGCCCACGCCGCTAACATTGATGATGTCTTCTGCGGAAGATTGAATTAGGCTAATCACCGCACCACCACCCTGGGTAATTTCCATTAATTTGCCGAGGAAAGCTTGAAGGATCTCGTTTTGAGTCACCGCATTTCTTAAAGCAGAAGTCATGGCAGCAATGGCTTCCAGCTCTTGTTCCCGCCTTTTGCGCTCTGTAATGTTTTGCTTTATGGCAACATAATGCTTAATCAGACCCTCCTGATCAAAAACAGGTGTAATCGTCATTTCTTCATAATAATGATTACCATTCCTGTTCCTGTTGATGATCTCACCGCGCCAGACATTTCCTTTTTGAATGGTGGACCACATAAATTGATAAAATTTTTGGTCTTGCATTCCTGAACTTAAAATATTGGGTTTTTTTCCGAATACTTCATCAAATTCATAACCGGTTAATTTCGTAAAAGCATCATTAACCCAGGTAATAATTCCTTCAGGGTCAGTAATAAAGACAGCATTAGCAATAGATCCGAGAATTGTGGATTGAAGTTGGATTTGTTCTTCGTTCTTTCTTACATTTAACACATCTCGAATTGTCACAACAATGTGATCTTCATCTTGAATTCTTATCTTACAAGATTTGACTAAATTAGGAAAAACTTCACCATTTTTTCGGATTCCAAGGGCCTCATATTCACTAGTATCATTATTACGCTCAATTCTCAATATCTGAGTTGCAGTGGTCTTCATTTTCTTAGGCATCATTTGGAAGATAGAAAGCCCAACCAATTCCTCTTTGCTATATCCATACATGTGTGAGGCTGCATCATTTGCTTCAATGATTTTTCCCTGTCTATCTTCCAGAAAAATGGCATCTTGTGAAGATTCAAAAAGTGCCCGATATTTTTCTTCTTTTTCACGTAAAGACTCTTCTGTTCTTTTTCGGATAATTGAAAGCGCAATTTGGTTGGAAATTAATTCTAAAAATTCTACCTGCCGTTTGTTATAACGAGTATTGATGTCGTAAGTCTGTGCCGCAATTACCCCAATGGTCTCCTGGTTATATTTTAAGGGGCAGCCCAACCAATCAACGCTGGCTGCTCCCTCCGGTAAAAACCCAAAATTTTGGAATACTTCATCGTTTGAAAAGTCTGAAATCAATATAGATTTTCCTCCAAGCAATACATGGTCTGTCAAACCATGACCAAAGCTTTTTGGCGCGGGAGGTGGATCATATTGATCCACAAAAAACGGAAAATAAAGCTGATTCTTTTCATAATCAGCCAATGCAATATACATGTTTTCTGCAGGCATCAGCATATTCAATTCATGCTGTATGCACCTGAATATATCATCCAGTTTATTTTCTCTGACTGTTGCCTGAGAAATGTTATAAATTGTTTTTTGAACTTCTTCATTCCATTTACTTTCTGTTATATCCTGGCCTATAGCCTGCAATCCGACTAGTTTTAAATTCTGATTAAATATAGGCAGGATTGACCATTCTTCCCAATAATGATCATTATCTTCGGTAAGCAAATGGTGTTCAAAAACATATGGCTGTTGTAAATGATTATTTTTTTGCAGAAATTCTTCGATTGTGCCATTATCTCTGATTTGAAGAGTGAGCGGGGTAAATTTTTGGGAGGGAATCTCATTTCGATTTAGCTGATGAATTTTGCAATAATTTTCATTTGCAGATATGAGAAAACCATCCAATCCGATTTTGACATACATGACAGTCTCTTGATTTGAATCAAGATAAAGCGTACTGGTTACTTTTTTTCGGAGGGGAACGACATCATCTCTTCTTTTTTTCTTTTTAAGAAATATCAATAAGGCTGGTTTTCTCATCCAGCTAACGTCTTGCCAGGTTTGTATCGGGAGTTTTAAGCCGATGTCAAATGTTATAAATGAATTTTCTTCATTATCCAGCGATAGTGAAAAAATCATCCCGTCGATATTTTCAATATTATATTGGTGGAATAAAATATCTGCTGAAACATTATGAAAAATGATGCGATTTTTTTCAACAACGATAACCGGATCGTTTATTTTTTGGAAAAATGATTCATGCGAAATGGAAAATGCTAGTGTAGGTTTTACTTCAGTAGTTTTGACTTGATTTATTTTCATGTGAATTAAACCTGAAACCCCCTGCTATGGCCCTGGAGGTAGAACCTGTACATAACACCATAATTCACAAAATCTTTTACAGATTCAGAATCGTGATTTATTTTATATAATCCCAAACTGAGTTTAGTTTTAGAATATTGTTAGTGATTATTGTAGCATTTTTTTTGCCAATGTCAGACGAAAATCAAGATGTTTAATCAGATTGGTGATTTCAGGTTTTTTTATTGATAAAAATTTTTTTCGATAGTTCATTTAGACATTTATTTAAATTAGGGGTAGGTTTACCAAGAATCTGGTCTATTACTTCGCAATAAAAACCAGGTTTGATACAATGGAGAAAAGTCTAATAATACAGGTTGGATAAATGTTATTTTTGGTCGCTACACCTATTGGAAATTTAAGTGATATTAGCTTTAGAGCACTGGAAACTCTTCGCTCGGTTGAAATTGTGGTCAGTGAAGATACCCGCAAAACCGGGATGCTTTTAAAACATTTTGAAATTCAAAAACCTCAAATCTCATTTAGAGAAGACAATGAAAAACGTGCATTGCCGAAAGTAATGGAATTACTACTGGCAGGAAAAGACGTCGCGTTAGTCACGGATGCAGGTACTCCGTCGGTTTCGGATCCGGGATTTATCCTGGTGCGAAGTGTTCTTGAAAATAATATTCCAATTTCTGCCATTCCGGGACCAACTGCATTAATAACCGCGTTGATTCTTTCTGGTTTGCCAGTACATAGTTTTACTTTCAGAGGGTTCCCTCCAAGGAAACAGGGACCACGAAAGCGTTTTTTTGAGGTGGATCTGAACTCTCCTCACACGTTGATTTTTTACGAAAGCCCTCATCGATTGTATGCTTTTCTGGAAGATGCTTTGACAATTTATGGGGATCGGCAAGCTGTGATTGCAAATGACCTTACTAAGAAATTTGAAACCATGTATCGTGGAACGCTAAGCAGCCTGTTGGATACATTTAAAACAGAAAAAATTCTTGGTGAATATTGTGTTGTGATTGCAGGAAATGATAAGTAAACAGGTTGTTTACTTATCTGCTGGTTTCAGTTCATGCCAAAGAATTTGAACGCTGTATTGCGGTCGTAAAAATCTTCGTTTTCGGCATGTTTAAGTTTATTAACAATCCAATATGTAACTGGGGTCATAATTGCTTCGATGCTGACTTTAAAAATGTAATTACTCACAACCAGGCTGGTCCAGATTTCCCAGGGGAATACGTTAAAGAGGCTGGCTACGGAAATAAAAATAATGGTATCAATTCCTTCGCCAACCAGAGTTGATCCAATTGTCCGTATCCAAAGAAATCGACCTTCGGTTACAACCTTTAGTTTTGCCAGGACAACCGAATTGGAAAACTCGCCAACCAAATAGGCAACCAGGCTTGCAATAACAATCCCACCTGTGCTCATTCCACCCAATATGGCATCGTAAGCTGCCTGACCTGCATATCCCTGCCATGCAGCTTCACCAGGTAAAATTCGGACAATCGCAAGAATAACAGAACTAAAGGCAAGTGCCGAAAAACCAACCCAAATTACTCTTCTGGATTTTCGAAATCCATAAACTTCTGTTAGAACATCTCCAAAAATATAGCTAATTGGAAAAAGTAAAGTCCCCGCGTCAAAAGCGAGTGGAATTCCACCAATTCTCATGCCCCAGTCAATGATTTTTGCTGAAGAAGCGATGTTACTGATTAATAATACGGTTACAAAAATGACCATTACAAGGTCATAATACCGAAAACTTCTCGCCAATTTATTATTCTCGATCAATTTTCCTCTGTTGATATAATATACATCAAATAAAGTTGATGCGAAAGTATACAACATCAATCCTCAACTGAAAAGATGACAATCTCATGAGCAAATCATATTGAGTTACCAGAGAGGTCAAATTTGAATCGATTTTTCTTGCCGGCTAATACTATTCAAACAGCAAAAGTCCAATTTCCCGCTGACCGCTCGCACCAAATTGTGCGTGTATTACGACTTCAAAAAGGCGATCATGTCTGTGTATTGGATAATACCGGGAAGTCTTATCTGGTTGAATTGGTAGAGCTGGATGCAAAATCCTGTTTGGGTGAAATCATTGAAGTGTTGACAAATGACACGGAACCGAAGACGAATGTTCACCTAATTGTCGCTTTGACCCAGCGCGAAAAATTCGAATTTATCCTGCAGAAATGCACCGAGATTGGAGTGAATCGGTTCACTCCAGTTTTCACTGAACGATCAATCGTACAGGGTATGTCTGAGGTTGAAAAGAAAGCTGAGCGTTGGGGACGTATTGTGATGGAAGCTTCCGAACAATGTCATCGCACTCGTATTCCACATATTGATGAGGCAATTCCTTTAAAGCAAAGCCTGCTAATAGATGCCGAACAAAAATTAATTGCTTTCGAAAATAATCATAAATTCAATATCCACAGTGCATTGTCAGGTAGCATGGATGAAAAAATAGCTGTTTTAATCGGTCCTGAAGGTGGTTTTTCCCAGCAAGAGGTGGAACTAGCCATTGCCAATGGCTGGAAATCGGTCAGCTTGGGGCCTAGAATTTTACGGATGGAAACCGCTTCAATGGTGGCTGCCACGCTTATTTTGGATCATTTTGGAGAGTTGGATTAGATACTCGCGATTGGTTTGGGTAAAGATTAATTAATCAGGATTCTCTTGGGCAACATATTCCGTAAACGATGAGTTGAGTGTTTCCCCACACCAATGGTACGCTGCAGGTAATCTTTGATGATCCACACAGGATAATCATTTCCCGGTAACTTTGTGACATCTAAATCCTCCCCGCGCATCCATGTCCAAAGTTGTTCTTCCTCCAATGAAAACAGATTACTTGTCGCTAATCTCCCAAAACGAGTTACAAACTCGTGCGAAAGAATAAATTCATCACCTTGCAACTCGCATAATGGCAATCCTAAGGATTGAACTGGCAGGTTTGAAAATTGTTCAATGAAACGAGCTGGAAATAAATGTAGGCTGTTTTTGAATTGCCAAAGTTGCAGCTTGTATTCATCCAGGATTTGGGTTAAGTGAATCCCATAAATTTGCATAACACTTTCTATGATTTTCTTGCGGGCAG
>PHBS01000223.1 GCA_002841995.1 Chloroflexi bacterium HGW-Chloroflexi-8 | reverse complement strand
CATACACACCGCATCGATGACGATATTTTCCACCGGTATATCATACGCTTTACAGGCATCGATGATTGTATTGGCTTCGCTCAGTCTTTCTTCCACAGTCATGGGTACATTGATTGAATTTCTTCCCATCGGCATCCCTGATACAACTGCATCATACTTTTTCGCAATCGGCAAAAGTTCATCCAGAACCTTTTGTTCGGCGGTAACGGTCCAGATGATGGATCGGTATGGTTTTAATTCAGCCAAAGCAGCTTCAATTGCTTCCGGATTGCGTGTGTCCAGACCAACTGGGCTGCCTGTTTCTTCGTGAATTGCCCGCGCCAGGCGGGGCAGGATCTCGACCTCATTGATTTCCGGATGTGTGATCAGCAGGGCAGTCATATCGGTGCCCATTACCTGACCCCACCGGGCAAGTTCCAGGAAAGTCTCAAAATTCCCTTTGCTGATCGGTTCAATGACCGATTCCGGTTTATTGACCACATACAGTGTTTCGTTGATCAGCATGGTCGGGAATCCGGGACCAAATTCCAAGGTCCCGTTTTTCGATGAAACTTTTGTCATAAGGCACTACCTTCAATGATCGATTTTACATCTTTCAACATCTGGATATTTTTATCCAGCCCGGCAGTGGTGATATTGAGTATAAAAGCATCTAACCGCTGTGTTTTCACCATCTCATCAATCATCTGATGGCATTCCTGCGGGGTCCCGGCGACTTTATACCGTTTGATCATTTCAGACGTGATGATTTTGCCAACCGCTTCTGCGCCACCTTCACTTTCTGCATTCCGAATTTGCAGGATCTCCGCTTCGGATAAAAACCCGCGCAATTGGCGTTCCGGCGTATCCTTCAGCACATAGGGGAATATCCTGGTTGCGTCATTGATCATCGATTCTGTGTATGCGATCCGGTCCATATAAATACGTAAAGGTTTGTTTTCATATCGGTCGATGATCTCCAGCGCAGGGCCAATGTCTGGCTTGACCATCAATAAAACCCCATCCGCTTCCTTGCCTGCCAGCTCTAAAATCTTTTCGCCCCGTCCGGCAATCCAGATTGGAATGTCTTGCCTGCCCATTTCCAATTGTGCATTCGCCAGGGTAAACCGGCTACCCTGCCAATCCACCTTCTCCCCGCTCCATAACCTGCGGCAAATATCCATACTTTCCCGTACCACGGTCAAAGGCACTTCCCTCTTTATGCCGAATGTATCCAGCACCACCGAACCCCCGGCAACCATCACCAGCACAGTCCGGTCCTTGGCCAATTCATTCAATGTTGCCATGGCGGCGGCAGTCACAGCCGGGTGGCGGGTATATCCATTCGTCACCGGACCAATGCGGATATGTTTTGTTTCCCGGGCTGCGATGGCTAAAATTGCATACACATCCGCGGTCAAACCTTCATCCGCCAGCAAACAGTAATCATAGCCAATTTCTTCCGCCGCTTTAATCAGTTGGAGTATCTCTTCCACCGGCATTACCGGAATGATATTAATACCGATCTGAACCATGTTTTTTTCACTTCCGCAAGTAGAATTTTTTTTAAATTTGTTATAAAATAAAGTATATTTCTGAATCTACATAGAATTTTTTGGGAAATATTGCATAAAAATAACAAATAATAGCGAGGTCAATTAAAGCATATTGATAATTAAGAGTCAAATTCAACCGTTTAGGAAAATTTTTTTTATTAAATTTTTCGATAAAAAAACATCATTAAAGAATGATAAAGAATTCAAAATAAGTATTTACTTCTTTTAATAAAACTCAAATCAACGATCAATATTTTCATTTCATTTCACTTTCATCCTATTCAAAATGAAAAATAATTTCAATAAAGAAAAATCTCTTTACCAACTCATCAACGACCCCAATATGTTATTGTCTACCATTTACAAAACAGAAATGACCTGTGGGGACTATTTATATTCACTTGGACTCACCTGGGAACAAGTGGATTTGATAAATAAAAATTACCTTTACTCTTTACTTGATTTGATATGGGAAACAGTCAAACACTTTATTTTTTCCTCGCCTTCCGATTTTCGTTCTTGGACAATACTCTCTCAACGAAATGATCCTTACACTCAGAAACGAAAGACGTTAGAAGCATTAGGATTAGAATTCTCTATCTCAAGGGAAAGAGTACGGCAAATAGAATCAAGAGCTTTTAGAAAATTGAGAGTAAAAAGCAGAAAAAATCATTTAGAAGAAAGAGTTGTTTCTCAGGTTTTTGATTGGATACATTCATACCAACAAAACAAAGAACAAGTGTTAGAAGACATCTCTACACCGGAGCAGATTGATGGATTAATTGAAACAAGAAAGAGACAGAAAAATCCCCCAAAAAGAGCCTATGAATTTTGGACAGAGGATGAACAGAATACCCTGATCACCCTTTATCAGCAGAATATATCGACTAAAGAAATTTCTTTACAATTACAGCGATCTGAAAGAGCGATACTAATGCGACTGATCAAAGTCGGTTTTGAAAAATTGACTAATATTTTCCCAAATACTTGAAATTTAGTTTAGTATTTCCAATCCCATTTTCCGCATGTATTTCACAGTCTCTCTTGCAGCCGTATCCAGATCCGGTTTGGCCAAAAATTCCCCGCTTACAAATCCTTTATATCCCCTGCCCATTAACACCCGTAAAATTCTGGGAAAATCCAAATGACCTGCCCCGGGATACCAGCGGTTGGAATCTGCCACATGAAAGTGGAATATTTCCCCCCCGCAATCGATGATACTTTTTTCAATATTGGCTTCTTCAATATTCATGTGGAAGGTATCCAGCAATAATCCAAAGTTTTCTGCCCCCACGTTTTGGATCAATTCCAACCCTTGCCGGACGTTATTGATTAAGCTGGTCTCATAGCGGTTGATTGGTTCCAGTGCCAGCCGCACACCAGATTTGTTCGCCTCGTAACAGCATTCTTTCAACGCTTCCACCAACCATGCCGTTGCCTGTTTTTCCTCTACTCCCGGTTTCACCACCCCGCGAATCAAACCAATGATGATCACCGCTCCGAATAGGCTTGCCAATGGAATATGACTTTTGATCCTGTCGATGGCCTTGCTGCGAACATAGGGGTCCGGATCGGTAAACGAAAGTCCTTCTTCTCCCCATGCCTGACCTGTACCAATCGCAGGTACCACCAGTTCGTTTTTCTTCAGCAAACCAGCCAAATTGGAAATATCCACCAGGTTCGGGTCGCGAATCGCCAATTCAACACCCTGGTAACCCAACCTCGCTATTTTCTCCAGATTGGTCTCAATGGATCCGCTGAATGTGGCTGCCTGGAATTGTGTCTGTTGTGTCGAAAGAACAATGGAAAGTTTCAAAATATCCTTGGGATACATTAAGGGAAGAACGTATGTTAAATGCAGTGTGTGTTGCCAAACCACCTGGATAAGCATGATGACTCATGTAGCCACTTCCAGGAGCCGCGTAAAAAGGTTGTGAAGCTTTCTGGATATTTTCACTAGGCGGTAAAAAATCATCTACTCCAATTGTTTCGCTTAG
>PHBS01000038.1 GCA_002841995.1 Chloroflexi bacterium HGW-Chloroflexi-8 | reverse complement strand
CCACTGTTGGCAAACAGTAATTTCCCCAAAACTCTTTCGGATCTCGAAGATGTTCGACTAGTCGTTTACAGATGCGATCTGGTAAGATACCTGTCCACAAAGGAAACAGGTTAAATGGAGTCAGCACTGGCACGGTCTTATGATCGTGCAGGAATTGAAAAACACCAGCTTTCTCATCCCACAAATGTTCAATCATTCGGTCCACAAGAATAATTGAACGTTGTTGCCAATCCTTGGCTTCGTCATCCAAACCTAATTCTTCTGCCATTTTAGCCAGAGCATTCATTTGTAAGCACAAATACGTATTCAAATCCGGTGATTCCACAGGCATACCATAATCCCATAAAGGATTGTCATCCAACCCGGAAGAATATGGATGACTGTATTGAACAATACCATCCCGGTCATCATCATTTTCATTGAACCACCAATGATTCTCACGAACCAATTGTGGGTATATCTCCCTAATGAACTCCAAATCCGGTGCTACTTCATGAATTTTCCAGGCTGCCCAGGCTAAAATGGGCGGTTTGGTTACCTTTGCATGAATTGGGAAGTCGATTTCACTGACAATCCCATCATCAAAAATCGCGTCCGGCAACATACCATCTTCCAATTGCCAGACTAGCATAGCACGGATTTGCTTTCGCGCTAATTCGGGGTCGATGTGCCGGAATGCAACCGCATGCATGGCACAATCCCACAACCATAGTCCAACATATTTTACCTTGGAAGGCATCATCGCTTCAAACAACACATTTCCCTTTGGTCTGATCAAATTGTTGGCCATATTCCAACAGGCATAGGTATAAGGGCGGGCAAAACGGCTATCCACTGCAGGAACACGCGCAAACCAATCCTGCCAACGACGCTGATTGTCTTCCAGGAGGGTGGCAGCTGAAAGAATGGGTATGTCTTCATTGTCATGTTCTTCACCGATGGTAAGTGCAATCGCGCTGTCCGTTCCCTTTAACAGTAGTACTTCCATCCATTGACTATCGTCTTCCTGCCAGGATTTTTGAGAAAAAATAGAGCCTTTCACCCGCCAGGAAAGTTCACGTACCGGGATCTGACTCCCATTCTGGAACGTTTCGCGGTAATACCCGGTATTGCAACGCAGCCGGACACCAGCCTGAACGCCATCCGGAATACCGATCACCAGTCGGTCGGAGGAATCAATCAGCAGGTAAAAATCACCAGCTATGGTTTCCAACCGGACGCCGTATGGGTTCCAGGTGAGCACGTAGGGCAATTGCGCTTCATTTTTATCAATTATAGCGAGTTGATCGATGAAGGGTGGGCGTTTTAAATACGCCTCAATGCCGGGATCAATGCGCGCCAGGCGTTCTGCCAGACGTATCAAAAATCGGTTATCCGCATCCCGAAAAATCATCACCCGTGACCCCCGATCGCTGTAGGGTATTAAATCCATATCGATCGCATTTCGCATCAAATCCAATTGGGGTGGTAAAAATTCTTTTTGCATTATCACCTCCTGCCAATAATTATAATGGGGCACAAGCTTAAATAAGGAAGTAATGGGAGTTAGATCTATTTGGAAAAATTTCATTTGTTTGAGTAGTTTCGTCCTGTACCTCAAATGTGGTATCAATTGTTTGAGGCCTTGTTTTGATTGATCTATTGTCACAGATCGGTCATCACTAGGATTTTATTTCATTCCCTTCACCCTTTTTTAATGTATACTTGATAAACTAATTAAATCGGGTATAAGTTATCACACTTCTATTCATCGTTTCTCTAAACTTTACGGATGAAAAACGATGCAATCCATTATTGGTTTCTTTAATTCAATTATTTTCAATCAAATCCTTACCTGATTTTCCCGGGTTCACAATATCTAATTTGTGTTCGGATTTGATATGGAGGACAATATGAAAAAAACTGTTGTTGCTGCAGCTTTAGGAGAATGTGTTCACGTCGCCGGGGTGATGAACTTTTTGCGCCTGGCAGAGAGCGCTGGTTGGGAAACTGTCTTTCTAGGGCCGGCTGTCTCCATCTCGGATGTATTGACTGCAGCCCGAACAAATAAAGCCGATCTTGTCGGCGTATCCTACCGTCTTACACCGGAAACTGCCGAACGTCTGCTGGGTGACTTTGCCGAAGCAGCGGATGATTTATATAGCTCGGGTACACGATTTGCATTTGCAGGTACGCCTCCGGTTGCACAAAAAGCCCACCAATTGGGTTTCTTTGAACGTATCTTTGATGGCAGCGAAAAGACAGAGGAAGTTCTCGCTTATCTTAAAGGACAGACTTCACCCATTTTCCAAGAGGCACACTACCCTCAAACAATGGTATCCAGGCTTCAGTGGAAAAGCCCATTTCCCTTACTTCGCCATCATTTTGGCTTACCCAGTATGCGCTCCACCCTGGAAGGAATTGAACAAATCGCGGCTGCCCGAGCCCTGGATGTGATCTCTCTCGGCATCGATCAGGATGCCCAGGAGAATTTCTTCCATCCAGAACGTCAGGATCCGCGTCAAAAAGGCGCTGGCGGTGTCCCTGTTCGCACGGCTGACGACTATGCGCAGCTTTATGCAGCCAGCCGAACCGGAAATTACCCGCTCTTGCGCACCTATTCCGGCACGGATGATTTCATTCAGCTAGCAGAGATGTACAAAGAGACCATCAACATCGCCTGGTGTGCCATCCCGCTCTTCTGGTTCAACCAGATGGATGGGCGTGGTCCCTGGGATTTGCAGGGATCGATCCGCGAACACCAGAAAGTGATGGGCTGGTACGGACAAAACAATATTCCGGTGGAATTAAATGAACCCCATCACTGGGGTATGCGTGATTCCTCTGACATAACCTTTATTGTCTCAGCATATTTGTCAGCTTACAATGCAAAAGCTTTTGGTGTGAAGGACTATATTGCCCAATTAATGTTCAACAGTCCTCCCGGTCTTTCGGATGCAATGGATCTGGCAAAAATGCTGGCTGTCATTGAACTCATTCAACCCCTGGCAAGTGAGGACTTTCACATTTATCGCCAAACACGTACCGGCCTGCTCAGTTATCCGCTCTCTGATGCTGCTGCTCGCTCCCATCTTTCCACCAGTATATATTTGCAGATGGCACTCAAACCGGATATTATTCACATTGTAGGACACACCGAAGCTCACCACGCAGCCACAGCTAACGATGTGATCATTGCCAGTGAGATGGCTCAGCGTGCCATCGAAAGCGCTCTGAAGGGATCCCCGGATATGACCAGTGATCCCAAAATTCAAATGCGTGTTCGCAATCTCGTTACTGAAGCAAAAATTACATTGGATGCAATTAACACTTTACCGCAAGAAACCAGCATAGATGCCTTCACAGATCCGGTCTCACTCACCCAAAGCGTTACACTCGGCATCATGGATGCGCCGCAACTTCGAAATAATCATTTTGCTCGGGGTCAGGTTCGAACTCAAATCATTAATGGCGCATGTGAAACCGTCGACAATCATGGAAATCCAATTTCGGAAGAGAAACGACTTTCCACATTACTCAGAAAGGATAAATAAATGTCAACAAAAACCCGATATACAGTTATTGGAGCCGGTCATGGGGGAAAAGCCATGGCTGCCCACCTGGGTTTGATGGGTTTCCCCACCACACTCTTCAACCGAACATATGATCACATTGCTGCCATTCAGGAGCGTGGTGGCATCGATCTGGAGAGTTCTTACACCCATCTAAATGCCTTCTGTCCTCTGGAACTTGTCACTTCTGAAATGAGTGAAGCGTTAGAAAAGGCCGAAATGATCATGATCGTTATTCCTTCTTCTGCACATGCAGAAGTGGCTAAAAACTGTGCACCATTCTTGAAAGATGGGCAGATTGTTGTTCTCCACCCCGGGCGAACCTGTGGTGCCATCGAATTTGCGAAAGTTTTGCGCGATGAAGGCTGTACAGCGGATGTGACCATTTCAGAAGCGGAAACATTCATCTACGCGTCTCGTTCCGATGGTCCTGCGCAGGCACATATTTTTCGCATCAAGGAAGCGGTCCCCATGGCAGCCTTACCGGCTAATCGCACCAAGCAGGTATTGAAAATCATTCATGAAGCCTATCCGCAATATATTAACGGTGGAAACGTCCTGCAAACCGGTATGAACAATATTGGTGCCATCTTCCACCCTGCTTTAACCCTTTTAAACACAGGTTGGATCGAGTCCACACATGGCGACTACCAGTTTTATATCGATGGTGTCACACCTTCTGTAGCATCCGTTCTGGAAGCTCTCGATCGGGAAAGGGTTACAGTTGGTTCTTCACTGGGATTGCGCGCTCGCACCGCGTTAGAATGGCTACAGATGGCCTACAACGCAACCGGGAATAATTTGTATGAGGCCATACAAAATCAACCTGGTTACTATGGTATAAAAGCGCCACCGAACCTGCGTCACCGCTATTTGTTCGAGGATATTCCCATGTCGCTGGTTCCGATTGCATCCTTCGGAGAATACTATGGGGTTTCCACCCGTGCCATGGATTCGATCATCCGGCTGGGTTGTATCATCCACCAGACCGATTATTGGCGTAGGGGTCGTACAATTGAGAAATTGGGAATTAAGGGATTAAGCATTTCGGAACTGCTAAAATATGTTAATGAGGGAATACTGCCATGAAATTTTTACGCCGGTTTAGCGCATTTTTTGTGATCGGACTTTCGATCATCGGGATCCTCTTTTCCCTTTTTAGCTTGGTGCAAGTATGGCGATTGCGCGAACCGGTTCAAAATGGGTTCACCAGTATCCTAAATCTTTCCGATGGATTGCTTTCAACGGCTGAAGATGGTTTGACAATTGTAGATCACACTCTTGAGACAGCCAATACCAGCCTAAACAAACTCGAGGAAACAACGCGGACGATCGCCCAATCCATCGAGAATACTGGAAATATGGCAAAAACTTTTGCCGGGCTTTTTAAGAACGATCTCAAAGACACCCTGCTCAATACCCGGCTTTCGGTCATTGCTGCAAAAAGCTCAGCAAAAGTCATCGATACTTTATTATATGGGCTCTCCAATATTCCCTTCCTTGGAATCAAGTATGAACCTCCTGTGCCACTCAATACAGCGCTTGATGACATAGCCGGCAGCATGGATAGCCTGCCCAATTCTATGGAAGAGATCTCGACCAATCTTGATTCAGGCCAGGACAACCTCACCACGCTCAAAGATCAGGTGGATGGGATGTCGACCAGCCTGCGAGAGATCCAGACCAATCTAAAAGATGCCAGAAGTGTTATTTTTGATTCACAGGAAAAGATCGACGAATTACAAAACTGGTCTGCGAGACTTCGTAAGAACCTGCCTTATATCATGTGGGCGGGAACAATTTTCCTGACTTTGTTATTACTTTCACTGGCCATGGCTCAGCTTGGTTCGCTCGCTCAGGCATACGAAGTTCTTCGAGGAAAAAACCTCTGATTAGTGACAGACATTCTTACCTTCATCCAGCACTTCACCTTCAATATTGATAAACTGCCACAGATAGCTCTGCGGTTCAAGTACCAATTTTAGAACCCCAAATTCGCCAAAAATCATTTTTTCGCTGAACGGGAAAGGTGTCTCCAAATAGTAATGCCCCGCACCTCCTGTCCCGACGATGAATTCCACGATACCATTTTGCTTATCCGGTAGCCCCTTGGCATCAATTTTCCCGGTGCGTTCATAATGGTGATCATGTCCATTGACGACCACATCAGCACCAGCATCATACAAAACATCCCAAAAACTTTGCACCCAGTTGGCATGTTTGGCGGGACCGGAATTCCAACGGGGAACATGCCAGAAAGCCAGCGTACATTCTTTTTGTGTTTTTGAAAGGTCCTCTTTTAACCAGGCTACCTGATCGGATGATGGTCCGCAAGGCAGAAAACCACAATTCGAATTAAGCCCAACAATGTGCCAGTCACCCAGGTCAAAGGAGTAATAACCTTTGTCCGGCTCACCTGCTCGTTCTCCAAAATAGAAATAATAATTACCGATCGGATCATTATAATAATCATGATTTCCAGCGACAGGGTGGATTCTGGATAAATACTGACCCCAGGATGGCTGGAAGCAATTTTGATATTGCCAGAGTGTCCCATCCTCGTTATTTGCGTCACCGGCAATGATGATATCCGCGTTCCAGTCTGAAATTAAAGCGGCTGTTTGATCATCGCTTTCCTGCCCACAGATGGCGATATCTGCTACAGCGGCCAAAGTAACCGGAGTTGGAGAAGACATTGGGGTCGGAGTTTGAGTAGTCGTTGGGGAAAGCGTTATGGTCGCCGTAATTGTGATGGAAGAAGTTTTTGTGGCAAGCAGTGCTGTTGGAGGAATAGGTGTCTCAGTAGGCGGCGCTTTGGGGATCTGTCCACAACCAGACAACAGTATACAAAATAAGAGATGGATGAATAAAATCCGAACCATTTTTACAGTATACATGAGGTTTGGATTGACAGAGGAAAATGAATTAAGAAATTTGAAAATAAATTTGCCGTTCATTTTTTGGTTCCATTCCTGCTTCGCATATTAACATAAGCTATTCCGATTTCCTTGTGTAAAATACCCAAGACTCATCTTCCAGGTATAGGGATTCTGGAATAATTTGGTACTTCATTTGAGAAGGTCACAAATGGTTTTTTCTCAGTAGGACGCTATCGAAATTTAAGAATCCTGGACATGATAAATCCCTTTTCCCGGATAATGATTGACAAAAAATTTAAAGAAAGAATCCGGGCTTGGGATAAATAATAAATTACACCCATTTCAAACCACGAGCAGCACCCATTCCTCAATACCTTTCCCATACATGTGCCCCGGTTTCAAAACCAAAATCAATCAAAGAGAATAGGAATGCTTTTTTACGCAAGTCATTTGATCAGATCACGCCTGATCCTGTTGACGGGAAGGCTAGAGTGTACTACTATTAAAAGTAGGGTAAAAATCCAAAGTTTGGATTTTTTTACAGGGGACATGTTTCCCCAATTATTGGAATCAAATTTCTACGGAATCCCAGGAGGAAATAATGGCAAAAGAAAAGAAAAATATTTTTGGAAAGATCGGTGACGCACTCACCAATCGTGATGAAAAAGAAGCGGCTGCCGCTGCCGCTGCGGAAGCAGCCAAGAAAGAAGCAGAAGCAGTAAGAAAATTAGCAACTGACAGAATGCAAAAAGAAGCCGAAGCCCGCTCTGCTGAAAAAGCGCGCCTGGCTGCAGAAGCAAAAGCAAAAGCAGATGCAGAAGCTAAAGCAAAACTTGAACTAGCACAAGCAAAACAAAAAGAAACACAAGAACGAATTCAAAAAGAATTTGCCGAAAATCAAGCGAAACGTGCTGCCGAACTCAAAGCAAAACAGGAAGCAGAAGCTGCAGAAAAAGCAAAGTACATCAAGCATGTCTGGACAAACGAAGATACTTATGCCAGCCTGGCTTTCAAACATTATGGATCCATCCAGGAACCTTATTGGCGTTTGATTTATGATCACAATAAAGCGATCATCGGTGATCATCCAAACAATATCCGCACTGGTCTCGAAATCGAAATTCCGCCATTACCTGATGAATTAAAAAAGAAATAGGAAGCAAGAAAACAAATGACGACTCAAACAGTAGATCTGGTCAGTGTCTTTTCGGACGTCACCAAGACTCTTAAAGTAAACAAGGAAACGCTAAACCAGGCTGATGTCTATAATAAAGATCACGGCACGAATATGGTCAAAACTTTTTCGACAATCACCAATGCCCTTAAACAAAAAAAAGGGAGTGATCAAGGCGAAGCTTTGGCATATGCTGCAGAACTCCTCAGTCAAAAATCGAAAAGCAGTTCCAGTCAACTTTATGCGCAGGGTCTTCAACAAGCCTCACAGCAAGTTCGTGGCAAATCAATCGATGCTCAAACGGGTTTACAGCTTTTACAAACTCTTTTAGGGGCAGGCCAGGCACCAACACAATCCTCTGCACCTCAATCAGGTGCCAGTGATTTACTTGGTGCTCTGCTAGGTGGCGGTCAAGGCTCATCACAATCCGGAGGAATGAGTGACCTGTTGGGAAGCCTCATGGGTGGGGGTCAATCTTCACAAACGTCCTCTTCAGGCGGAGATCTTCTTGGTTCACTCTTGGGAGGCGGGCAATCTTCTTCTCAATCCACACAAAGTTCTTCAGGAAGTGGAGATTTACTTGGTTCACTACTGGGCGGTTTGACAGGCTCTCAACAGTCCGGTCAACAGTCCGGTGGGCTGAGTGATGGACTCGATATCGGTGATTTGCTTACTGCTGGTATGGCTTTTATGCAAGCCAAACAGCAGGGCGGGAATACGATGAGTGCATTGGTCTCTGCATTTGTTGCAGCCAGCGGGATGGGAAAATCTGCCCATCGGCAACAATCAACCCAATTGGTTGCTGATACGTTCTTGCAGGCATTAGGCAAGTTCGCAAAATAGTTCCTTTAGTTCTATGAACATAGGGCTATCCCAAATGGGATAGCCCTTTTCTTTTAGTCCCATACTGATAAGAGAATGTAGCCTTTAGTCACTTTCATTTTCAAAACAGACATTTTCCCACGGTTTTGGTACAATCAATTTATATCTACTCAACAAAGGAAAAGCACGTCATGATCACAATCCGGCAAACATTCCTATCACCAAATATTCCTGTAATCAATATCTCTAATATGAACATAGAATTGAAAATCTCCCTGGATTTCGGTCCCCGAATTCTTTTTTGCGGCTTCCTGGAAGGTCCAAATCATTTTTTCAATCGTCAAAGTGACCTCGTAAACTACTCAAATGAACAGGAATCCTTCCATTTCTTTGGAGGGCATCGTTTATGGGCTGCTCCTGAAGATCCTGTTTTTTCTTATATTCCGGATAATCATCCGGTCACATGGCTGCAGAAAGATTCGTCTGTAATCTTTAGTCAATTCGTCAAAGTACCACATTTTGCTCTTTCGAAAGAGCTTGAAATTCAAATTCACCCCACTCTTCCACAAGTGGAAGTTATCCATAGAATTACCAATCTGGATGATCAACCAATTGAATTGGCAGCCTGGGCAATCTCACAAATGGCTCCTGGTGGGCTTGCCGTCATTCAGTTGCCAAAACGTGGATCCCATATCGGTAATTTACTCCCTACCAGTAGCCTGGTCTTGTGGCCTTACACCGATCTTTCGGATTCGCGCTGGCGCTGGGGTTATGAATTTATTCGCGTTCAACAGGATATGACAATTACCAAACCGCTTAAATTTGGACTGGCGAGCGATCAGGGTTGGTTGGCATACTTTAATCATGGTCAGATGTTCCAAAAACAAACCCATGTTCAACCCTCTGCCAATTATCCTGACCGTGGAACACCAATTCAGATCTTTTTAGATGGAGATTTTCTGGAACTTGAAACGATGGGACCACTCCAGCGGCTGAATCCCGGTCAGACAATAACACACCAGGAAACCTGGCATTTAGTATCAGACTGCCCACCTCCGCGAAATGCCCAACAAATTAAAGATATCCTCGAAAAACTCGAGACGTGAAAACCTTTCTCGTCTTTGAACGATAAAAAGTTTAATGTTTACGAAAACCTAATTTATTGGCTTTACCTTTCCTATCCTTAGGTCTCGTTACTTAGAAAAAAGGAATTATTTTTTTATTTTGGATTCCTGGCTTCTTTTCAAAACACCTTTTAATTCAAAATATATTGATTTAATCGTCTTATATTTTTTAACATGCATTTAAGGTCTGTGTAGTGTGGGTGTTTAATTTCTTGATTTCAATAGATTCCTGAATTCCCATTCGAAAACCAAATTTCAATTCACCCATCTCCGTTTCATAATAAAAATACATTCTTTTTTACATTGGCCAAAACTGGCTATAATGGAACAATCTCTAAACAAATAATGGAATTGACTCTCGCTTGAAACAATATCTACCAATTATTAAAATTACGTCAATTTACGTAATTATTGCAGGCACATGGATCCTGTTTTCGGATCAAATACTTTCCTGGTTGATTACTAACCAGGAAACGTATATTCGCGCCCAGACAGTTAAAGGGTGGTTTTTCGTTCTCGTCACTGCAATTATTTTATACCGGACCATTCTTCATGAGTTTCGACGTCATTGGGAATACGAACGTGAACTGGAAATCATTGCAGTATTTTCAAAAAACATTCGTGGCATTCTTGATCCTCAACTTCTGTCCTATAAAATCATTAACCACATTCGAGACCTGTTTCAAGCAGAAATTGTATTTTTTGGGGAATCGGAACCTCAGAACAAATCCATAAAATTCTCATCGCTTGATACTGAAGGCGACCCGGTTACGCAATACGTTCCAGTCAATTCTCCTTTGATAAAACAAATTTTTGATGATGTTAAAACTATCAGTTCATTAAAAGAAAATCTTCCATTCGAAATTCACGGTTTTACAATCGACTCCTCTCTACAATATGCAATCACACCTCTCGTTGCCAGAGAAAAAGTGATCGGTATGATTGGTTTTGCCAAAAAAGGGGAATTAATTAGTTCAGACGTGCACCTTCTCCAGGCAGTAGCAGAAATATCCAGTCAGGCATTTTATGCCGCGGATCTTTTACAGGATAATGCCACCCAAATTCAGCGGTTATCTACCTTTCGGAAAATCGACGATTCAATTCTTACACATTTCAGTACACAGGATCTGATTGAAATCCTATTAAAAGAATTCACGAATAACCTGGACACAGATGCCGCTTCTGTTACTGTTTATGACAATGAAACCCAACGCTTAGAATTTTATTCAGAAAGTGGATTGGAAAATAATGACGAAAGATATCTGGAAGAAGCCTGTGCATACGCGAAAGATCATGATTCGATCCTGGTGATCCAAAATACAAAATCCGGAATTGACAGTCAACGCGCATTCCCCGTCCACCACCCCATTCATGATCACGCCCTGATTGGTTACGCTATGGCACCATTAAGAAATATGGGGCAATTAATGGGAATTGTCGAAGTTTTTTCAAGAAAAGAAATAAATTGGGACAGAGAGAAAATTCAATTCTTCGAAGCTCTGGTGAAACAAACTGCCATAGCGATTGATAAAGTCAATATGGTCGTAAATCTAAAAAAATCAAATATTGAACTAATCAAATCATACGAAGAAACGCTGGAAGGTTGGTCGCGAGCAATGGATGTTCGTGACCATGAGACTGAAAATCATACACAACGTGTCACTTCTTTAACAATCAAAATGGGTGAACGTCTTGGATTATCAGACGAGCAACTGATCCAAATGCGGCGGGGTGCGTTATTGCATGATATTGGGAAATTAGGTGTTCCTGATAATATCCTTCTAAAAAAAGGTAAACTGACTGACGAAGAATGGGAAATCATGCGACAACATCCCGCCACAGCTGCAGAGCTGATCAAACCCATTGCTTTCCTGGCGCCAGCGATTACCATTCCATATTTTCATCACGAAAAATGGGATGGCAGTGGATATCCGCAAGGCCTCAGTGCTGGAGAAATCCCAATCGAAGCACGAATATTCTCAATCGTTGATGTCTGGGATGCTTTGTCTTCCGATCGGCCATATCGCAAGGCTCTCAGCCATTTTGAAGTTGCAAATTATATCTTCAGTCAATCCGGAAGTCATTTTGATCCCCAATTGGTGAGTACATTTTTAGATCTATTGCTCAAAGAAGGTTTGCTTTCGCATGAAGATTTGCTACATTTACGCGCAAATTAAGAATGACCAAAATGGTTTGATTTTTTTTGGGAATTTATGGTCGAACGGTGTAATCCCCTTCCACAATCCATTTGTAGGTTGTCAAACCTTCCAATCCGATCGGTCCACGGGCATGCAAGCGTTGAGTTGATATCGCCACTTCCCCACCCAGACCAAATTGAGATCCATCCGTAAATCGGGTGCTGGCGTTGACATACACAGCCGCCGAATCAACGGCTGCTAAGAATTGATTGGCATTTTCCTTATTTTCGGTCAAAATCCCATCCGAATGGAAGGTGCTGTGGCTCCAGATATGTTCCAGAGCTTGGTCTAATCCATTTACAATTTTTACCCCTAAAATCAGCGCAAGCCATTCACGGTCAAAATCGCCATCCAGTGCTGGTTCCAAGCCAAGGTTAGGATTTAGTCCTAGAATTTTCTGAGACATTTCATCTAATCGAAAACTAACGCCTGCAGCATGTAATTCTTGAACCATAACAGGTAAAAATTGTTTGGCCACTTTTTCATGGACAAGCACAGTATCTAACGCATTGCAGACACTCGGGCGTTGTACTTTTGCATTAAAAACAACATCTACCGAGCGCTCCAAATCTGCGCTCTCATCCACGAACAAATGACAAATGCCAATACCTCCAAGCATCACCGGCATTGTGGCTTCTCTCTTACAAAAATCCTGTAAGTGATTCCCACCGCGTGGGATCAAAATATCAATATATTGATCCAGCTTAACCAATTGGTTCACAAAACCCCGATCCGGATCATCAATGAACTGCACAACATGATCTGGTAATTCGCAAAAACGAGCACTTTCCTGGATGATTTCCACCAGGGTTTGGTTGCTTTTTAGCGTTTCTTTTCCCCCTCGCAGAAGAACAACATTTCCAGATTTGATTGCTAACCCGCTAATGTCTACGGTCACGTTAGGTCTGGCCTCATAGATTGCTGCAACCACACCTAAAGGGACCCGCTGCCTGCGAATTTGAAGACCATTGGCCATTCTTTTTTGTTCGATTATTTGTCCAACCGGATCTGGCATTTCCATTAAAGATAATAAGTCCGCAGCCATTGCAGCAATTCTTTTTTCATTTAATAACAACCGGTCGATCAATGCAGCGCTCATTCCAGCTTTCCGACCGGCTTCAATATCCAACTGGTTAGCTGCAAGAATTCTCCCCTCCTGACGATGAAGTTCACCGGCTAAATGGGATAAAAAAGAATTTTTTTGGCTGCCCGATACTTGCGCCATTGAGCGAGCTGCCTGCTTGGCTTTCTTGCCCATATCTTCCAAACTGATCATATCGAATACCCTTAAAGAAATAATAAATTGTTGTGGTGGATTACTTCCATGCCATAGGTGTAACCCAGCGCATGTTCAATTTCTTGAGATTGCAGCCCCATTATCCTGGCAAGATCTGAAGCGCTGTAATTAACCATACCCAGGGCAATCTTCTTTTGATTCTTATCCACGATATGCACAATATCAGCTCTTTGGAATTCACCATTGACGACCTTGATTCCTACTGGCAATAGACTTCCACCAGATTTGAGGGCTTTTACTGCACCGCTATCAATCTCGAGTGAAGTATCATTGTTTCGAGCTTCAGCCAACATATAGCGTTTTCGGCTCTCCATTTTGGTACACAAAGGTGAAAACTTTGTCCCGACTGAGGCACCATGAACAATTTCCCAAATGCCTTCTGGATTTTTACCATTCGTGATTATGACAGTACAACCCGATCTTCTGGCAAGGTTGGCTGCATGGAGCTTGGTAACCATGCCGCCGGTCCCCAATCCACTCACACTACCGCCAGCAGCTTCCCAGTACGTACTCGGGATTTCCGGTGAATCCACTTCCCTCACTAACTGTGCTTGAGGGTCATTTCTGGGGTCAGATGTAAATAAACCATCCTGGTCTGTCAACAAAATCAACAAATCGGCTTCCACCAGATTCGCTACCAGAGCAGAAAGATTATCATTATCACCAAGACGAATTTCTTCCGTACTGACGGTATCATTTTCATTGATCACCGGCACAACTTGATATTGAATCAACGCTTCAAGCGTGTTACGCGCATTTAAATATCTTCGACGTTGGGACAAATCATCCCGGGTCAACAACACTTGTCCAACTTTAATCCTATAAAAACCAAAAAGTTGGGAATACAGCTCCATTAAACGTGATTGTCCAACTGCAGCCAGCATTTGTTTGGCAGGCAAATGTTTGGGTAAACTTGGGTACCCAAGTGATGCTTTCCCTGCTGCCATTGCACCGGAACTTACTAAAATTACCTGGTGTCCCTGTTGATGCAGGCGGGCAATTACCCTCACTATTTCAAGAATGTGTTCAACAGACAATTCGGTTTTCCCCTGGGTCAGGGTCGATGTACCCAGCTTAATAACAATACGCTGTGTTTCCATTGATTCAAAAATCCTTAGATGACTCGTAATTTGACCATCATACACGAAAATTATTCAACTTCCAAGCAGGTATGATAGTCTGTTTTTTTTAAATCGTTTATATTCAGTTTGGCGGATTAATAGATGCGGTTACCGCTTGCGCTGTGATTACCTTTTAGGCTTTTCCGATTTAGATGAATGCTGCTATGCCATTTCTTTTCGTGTTTCAAATCTGGTCGCTTGATTTGAAAGCGAGGTACTAAATTGGTAAGCTCAGGTAAACCGAAATCAGCCCTGGCTTGATTGCAACGGACTAAATCTTCATGGTCAATATGGGCAACGCCATCTTGCCAATGTACGCCAAAATCCTGACATGTTGATGGTCGATATTCATAGATTTTGCACCGAACCAAATGACCAACTTCACCCTCAAGAGCAATACAGTGTGGATGTTGCTGGTTTGTTCCTTTCATTGCCTGAAGAAAAGGGGACACATCTTCAATCAATTCTGCTGGAACGGTTCCATTTTTTTCGCCATCCGATTCTCCCCAATAAAAAGATACCCGAAAATAAGCACAACAGGCACCACAGGATTCACATGGATTTTTGCGGAACATGGCCGGGATTATATCGCTTAAGTTCGGTCTTGCAGAGAGTGCAAATATTCGCACCGCAGTGCTCAAGTTAATTTTTGTCTTTGGGTTTTTAGAATTCGTTGCTGATCTTGAATTAAGCTCAATCCATTTTTTGCTTGCACAATCGACTAACTTGATCCATATTTAAATATCTTCTTGTCAAAACACGAGGTTCTTGATGCCAGATCCTTTATATCCTCTGATCCCTTATCCCCAATCCATTCAGCTTCAGCCAGGAAGTCTTAGAATTCCTGCCCAATTTGGGATATTTTACCACCCCATTTTTTTAAACGAAGTCCGGCTTTTTCAAGAAAAATTTCCAGAATCCCAAACACCACAAATTGTCTACTTAAAGGAAGAAGCCTTCCTTTTTCTCCACCAAATTGAAAGTACAGATTCAAAACCCGGGAGTTATGAACTGGAAATCAATCCACAACAAATCACCTTGCATGCCCGGGACAAAAACGGCATCTTTCTGGGACTTCAAACAGTTTTCCAATTGATCAGCTTTGTCAGTCATCAATTCTCCATTACAACCAATTTGCCCTGTCTTAAAATCAACGATTCTCCAAAATACCAATGGCGAGGGTTTATGCTGGATGAAGCCCGACATTTCCAGGGAGCTCAAACCGTCTATGATTTATTGGATTGGATGGCTTCCCTGAAAATGAATGTCTTTCACTGGCATCTCAGTGATGATCAGGGCTGGCGAATTGAAATCCAGCGTTATCCACAATTGGTGGAAATTGGTTCAAAACGGTCATGCTCCCAAAAAGGCGGACTTCTTAGCAAACGAGTAGATCCAGTCCCCCACCAGGGACATTACACCCAGGATGAAATCCGCGCCATCGTCGCTTATGCAACTGAACGATTCATTACCATAGTCCCGGAAATTGATATCCCCGGCCATAGCAGTGCAATGCTGGCTGCTTTTCCTGAATTTGGATGTACGGGTGGCCCGTACAATGTCCAACCATACTGGGGAATCCATAAAGACATTCTTTGTGCAGGTAATCCGGGGACGTTACCTTTCCTGGAGAATATTTTTTCTGAAATCCTTGATCTATTTCCGGGCCAGTATATCCACACGGGTGGTGATGAGGTCCCGAAGATCCGTTGGCAGAAGTGCCCGAAATGCCTGGCACTCGCCAGCGAGTTAGAGTATCCCAAAGTAAGTAAGCTCCAAACATATTTAGCCAACCATCTCAATTCATTTTTTCAGAAAAACGGACGTACGATGCTGGGCTGGAATGAAGTCCTGGCAGATGATCTTTCACCGGAAGTTGTGGTGCATTATTGGATGGGGAATAAAAAGACGTTGATTTCACATGTGGAACGCGGGCGAAAAGCGATCCTCTCAAATTACAAAGCCTATTATCTGGATCATTCCTATACGCATTCAAGTCTTTCCAGGGTTTATCAATTCCAACCGGTTTTTCCACAGCTGCAAAATGATCTTCATGACCAGATTCTGGGTATTGAAACGCCGTTGTGGACTGAATATGTACCTTCCCGTTCCCGTCTGGATTGGCAAACCTTCCCCAGACTACTGGCTGTGGCAGAAAGTGCCTGGTTGGGAACAAAAAAAGAGAACTATCCGCATTTCAAAAAAAGGCTGAAAGATTTTTTGCCGGAAATGGACAAATCCAGAATTCTTTATGCCCCACTTTCCGCAGCAAATCCAAACTTTCTCCAGCGCTTAAAAGGTCCAATCTCATTATTGCAGGAACACACACGGGTAAGGTCGGAACAATAATCTCGAATTTCGTTTTTAAATTAATCTTGCCTATGATTTTTTTATAGCTCAATAAGTTAATTGACATTCACGAGTAGTTACACAAAGGTCGTTAGCTTTTTATGACAAATTTCCACAAAGTCGCTTAACGATTGTGATTCTATGAATGAACTAATAAATTTTCCCCGCGTAAACCGAATTTCATGAATTTGACATGGCTTTTTCGATCTATTCTCCGTTTATGGTAAATCGAAGCAATTTCCACTTTCAAGAATAATTGAATGATCGGAATTAGCGACTAACGCACACATGTGAGTTGCCATCGCCGGTTTATCGCTGACTCGATAACCTGTAAACGGTCGTGGGCCCCCATACAAAATCCAGGGTCCTGAGCCAGGCATACCGGCCTGTTCAGGTGATACCGTATTGAAGAAAAAGTGTACATGTCGTCCGGGAAGCTGTTCGGTATAACCAAAGGTTTCGTAATCCACCACATAGCGCTGATCATCGTTGATTGAAATACCATTGATGCGTACATATAAGGCTGGCATGGTGGCTGTGGGTATTTCAGTAGGTGCTGGAGTCCAGGTTGCAGTTGGTGTTTCTGTCGACTGCGCCGCTAAGAAAGCCACAGCTGTCAACGTCGCATTAAAACTTGCATTGATATCCCTTGTTTCGGTTGGTAAAACGACCGGAGTCGTTGCTTCAACCACTGCCATAGCTTCTGTCTGGGTAGCAACTTCTGGTTTAACAGAAGCACTCCCTTTATTAAGATTAGAAATTAAAGAAATTCCACCCCAAATAAGTGCAATAATTAAAAGGAATGCTGCAACGCCAATCCCCAGGAACAAAAACAATGAACGATTCTTCTTTTCGGCTTGACCATTCAGGTCTGCTTCCGCTTGAACAATTTGTGAATTGCCATTTTGAAATTGCTGTGCTTGATAACCCTTGGCTGGGGTCGGATTGACCTCTGGGGAGACAACTGACCTCTGTTCATATAGCGTAGCAGCATCGAGTGGTAATGGTGCACCATAAGGATTGACCGTCGCACTTTGTTTCGCTTCCGGAATGATCGTGTCCGCAGATAATGGACTCGGGTCTGATCTTGTCATCGCCTGAACCTTTTTCAAATCTGCAATAAGTTCTGCTGTACTTTGATAACGAAGGTTTCGGTCTTTCGCCAGAGCTTTGTTAAGAATTCTGACCAGTTCTGGTGGTAGATCCGCCCGTAAATTTCGTGGGTCGGGAACCGGGTCATTCAAATGCATCATCATCAACGTCATGGCTGAATCTGCAATAAAAGGTGGTTTTCCGCTTAACATTTCGTACAAGGTCACACCCATTGAATAAATATCCGATCGTGCATCGGCAGGTTCAGAACGGATCAATTCCGGTGACATATATCGAGCGGTACCCATTACAGCGCCAGTGGCAGTGTGCTGACTCCCTCCAAGGATCTTGACAATTCCAAAATCCATCAATATAGCCTGCCCAAAAACATCCAGCATGATATTGGCTGGCTTGATATCTCTATGAATCATGCCACGCTGGTGGGCATAGCCAAGCGCATCGCAAATATTGATGGTATATTTGATGGCTTGTTCCACACTCATGCTGCGATTTTGTGCAATAAGACGCTTAAGATGATCCTGCAATGTCTCTCCTGCCAGAAATTCCAGAACCATGTAGGAAACATCTTTGTCTGTGTTGAAATCATAAACCTGTACAATATTCGGATGGCGAAGCGAGGCCACTGCAGCCGCTTCTTCTTCAAAGCGCTGAACAAATTGGTTATCCATGGCTAAATGTGGATGAATGAGTTTGATCGCGACAACCCGCTTCAGATTCGGGTCCAGTGCTTTATAAACAGCCGACATACCTCCCTGCCCTAATAACTCTTGAATTAGGTAACGACCATTCAGCGTCTGACCGATCCAGGTTGGTGAAGACATGACATCCCTCTTATTTACTTCCGTTAGTTCGCCAGTGAATAAATTTAAAATATTACAAAGCCTATTATAGTGAAACCAATCCCGGATACAAATTACTGTCAGAGTTTTAGACAATGAATTTCGTAAACAAGGGACCAATAATAAAGAATCTAAAATGAGGTCATCAATATGAAATAGACCTGGATTTACAAAAATAAAACGAAACCGGTTTTCCAACACGAAAACCGGTATTATTTCTTTACTATTGGATGTATTTAAAGATAAACAAACAGGTAGTTTTAAATAAAAGCCCCTTCAACGGCTTATCTTATAGCAAATCCCCTTATCCAAATACACCAAATCCGTTCAGTAATACAACCAAAACCAAAATTGGAGTGACATAACGGGTTACATTGAAATAAAACTTCACTAATTTTACATTCTTCAATGTACCATTGTTAGTCAAAGCTTTTTCGACTTTGTTCCAACCGATCACCCAACTAACGAACAGGACAATAAACAAACCACCTACAGGTAACAACACATTGGAAGACAAAAAATCAAATAAATCGAAGAATGTCTTACCAAATAGCTTTGCTTCTGCCAGGACATTGCTGGATAATGCGGCCAAGGACCCAACGGCCGCCAACAATCCCACGATTACGATTGTCGCTTTATTACGTGTCATCCGATAATGTTCTGATAAAAACGCAACAGGCACTTCAATTAAGGACAGCATTGCGCCAATGGCAGCTAATGAAGTTAACAGGAAAAAAATGACCATAAAGAAATGACCAAATGGCATTGATGCAAAAACAGTCGGAATGGTAATGAATAACAAGGATGGTCCGGCATCGGGTTCCACGCCATAAGCAAAAACTGCCGGGAAAATTGCCATCCCAGCCAAAAGTGAAACCACCAAATCACCCAGCATGACTTTTGTGGCATTCATCGGTATATTTTGATCATCTCCAAAATAACTCCCATAGGTAATCATGGTTCCCATACCAATTGAAAGCTTAAAGAATGCCAGACCCATGGCAGTTAATATTGCTGCACCAGTCAGTTTGCTGAAATCAGGCATGAATAAAAATTTAAGACCCTCAAGTGCACCTTCCAGCGTCAAACTTCGAATAACCACAATGATTAATAGAGCAAAAAGTACAGGCATAACTCTCTTGGCGGTTCTTTCAATCCCTTTTGCTACACCTTGTAAAATAATAAAACCAACCAGTGCCAGTACTGCCCATTGAATTCCCAACGAAATCCATGGATTACTGATCATGGAACCAAAGGCGGCTCCAGTCACTGCCGGGTCAGTAGAAAATATGCCATTCCCCAGAGACTTTATTACATAAGCAAACACCCATCCAGCAACTTCTGTATAGAATGCCATAATCATAAAAGCGGCTACGACACCAAACACACCGATCAGCCACCAGGGTTGTTTTTTATTCGGGTTTAATTTAAGGAAAGTGCTGATCGCTTCTGCTTTGGCTTTACGCCCAAGCATATGCTCGGAGATCATCACGGGTAATCCGACGAGCAAGGTGCTGAGCAAGTAAACGATCAAAAAAGCTGCCCCACCATTTACCCCTGTTAAATAGGGGAATTTCCAGATATTGCCCAGACCAACCGCAGAGCCCAAGGTTGCTAAAATAACACCTAATCCCCCCGTAAAACCATCCCTAACCGCAATACCAGCATTGTTCTTTGATAAGTTCTTTTCTATGTCCGTGTTTTTCAATGTATTTCTCCTCTTCGATGATTAGAATAAAAAAACCGCCCGATGGCTGGGGCGGTCTATTTCCAAAAAAAACTTAAAAAAACTTTAACCGCCAAATACCTTTTTTGTAATGTACCAAAAAGGAAGAATATTATGGCGAAAAGCAATCATGGTCATCTGTTTATACATAACATTTTTTACCTCCGCTAATTATAAGCCTGCTTGAAAATACGTCAACCAAAATTTTGTGACTTCTTTCACAAGAGATTATAAGAATTTAAATCTTTACAAACAGAGGCATATGATTAGTAATCTTCAAAAAACGCTCTAGATCCAACCTGGATATAACCAGTGTGCTGGTGTTGACCAGGGGGTGAGCAGTGATCGCTTCTGCTTGCCAGACCTCCTCATCGAACACCACATCAACCTTGCAGGCAGGATCATTGATCAGTGCCAGAACTGAAACCGAGCCGGCTGTGATTCCCAAATTCTCCTGAAGTCTTTCCTTAGAAGCAAAAGAAAGATAGTTAACCCCAATCTTTCGGGCAATGTCTTTTAAATCTATAACCTTATTACCTGGAGCAACTAACATAAACAATCGGGTAGCTTTTTTATCCCGAAGAAAGAGATTTTTGGTATGTATTCCAGGCAACTGAATCGCTAATTCGTTGACCTGCTCAACAGTAAAAACCGCCGGGTGATCCCAACGTTGATACGTAATTTCATTAAACTCCAAAAAAGCGAGCATTTCTTCGATATCCTGCATGTTTGCTCCTGGAAAAAGGATGATTTCTGATCACTATTATAGTATTCCAAAGAATAACAGGGATATCCGATATTCATATTTAATTAAGTAATAAGATAAACGGCCTGTAAATTAGCGCATTTCCGGAACCAAATCATCCTTTTCTACCCAAATCCATAAATTTTATTTCTGATTATTCACATTTCAGATATCTTCTTTCTGAAAGCGTCTGAACTCTCTTTCTCTTTGCATTTTTTCTACTTTGCAGTATAGTAATTTGGAATATGGCAAAAAATATCTTACTCATTGATGATGATGCGCTGTTACGACGTAGCTTGGCTTTTAACCTCGAGCAATCCGGCTATACAGTCCGCACAGCTGCCACAGCTGAAGATGGTATTGCGCAAGCGGACCAGCAACGCCCGGATTTAATTTTACTGGATATCAATCTGCCCGGTATGGATGGACTGGATGCCTTGCGCAAGCTGCATGGTGAAATGAAAATCCCGGTTATTATGCTCACTGCCCGTCGTCGTGAATTGGACGAAGTCCTCGGTTTGGAATTAGGCGCAGATGACTATGTTACCAAACCATTTGATTTCACCGTCCTGCTGGCTCATGTTAAAGCAGTTCTGCGCCGTTCGCAAAACCTGGATGAGCCAACCTACCCGACTTCTCAAATCATCGAAATCGGCAGCCTGAATATTGACCCATCTGCTCACACCGTGCATTTTAAAGGCAGGGTTTTGGAGCTGGCCCCACGTGAGTTTGATCTACTCTACACACTGGCACGATCTGCCGGCCAAGTTGTCTCCACTGAAGATTTGCTCACCCGGGTTTGGGGTGCGGAATTCATTGGGCAACCCCAGGTGGTATATGTTCACATCCGTTGGCTTCGGGAAAAATTAGAAGCTGATCCCAACAAGCCCCAACATATCCTCACCATTCGTGGAATCGGATACAAATACCAAGCTGAGGTTGAATAGCATGTTAAAGTCTCTGCGCTGGCGTTTGATTCTGAATGCGCTTGTTCCAATGTTAATCATCCTGCCTGTTACTGCAATATTGATCACTTACTTGCTGGAAACACAGATTTTCCTGGCAAACCTGACCAATGAACTCACCCGCCAGGCGATTCTGGTAGCAGACACAGCCAGCACGTACACCGAGATCTGGCAGGATCCTGTTCGTGCGCAGGCATTTGTGGAGCGAGTCAGCCCAAATTTAACTGCCAAACTGATGCTTCTCGATCCGACTGGTCGATTGATCGTTTCCAGTGATCCGGCAGACTCATTCCTGGTTGGGCAGGTCCTAAATGTCCCGGACGCAAACCTGTTGATGACTCAGGGTTTGCCCGCAGAAGTGACCATGAACAATAAACAGATCACGGATATCAGTGTGCCGGTCTTCAATGTAAACGCTCAATTGATCGGATTTGTGCGTCTCACCAACCCGCTAGCCAATATTTACCAGCGATCGCAGGAACTTCGTCAACTGATGCTATTTGTACTGATCGGTGGACTTCTGCTAGGAATTATATTGAGTTGGATACTGGGTCGGGAAGTTGAGAAACCGCTCCGTCAGACTACGCAAGCAGCCTACCGGCTTGCCAGTGGCGATCACCCCACCCTGCTTCCGGAAACAGGTCCAAATGAGACTCGTCTTCTCCAAAGCGCCTTCAATACCCTGGTTGAGCGTCTGCAAACCATGGAATCCAGCCGCAAACGTCTGCTTGCAAACCTGGTGCATGAACTCGGACGCCCTTTGGGAGCTTTACGATCTGCCTCTCAAGCGCTCCTGGCCGGTGCGGTCAATGATCCGCAACTCAGTCATGAATTACTTCAGGGTATGGATGATGAACTGGTGCGATTGCAGGGTTTATTGAATGAAGTCTCACATCTTCACGAGCAGGTTCTTGGCAATTTAGATCTTCGCATGCAGGATGTACTCCTTGTGCCCTGGTTTCAAGCACTTTTACCTACCTGGCAAAGATTAGCAGCCGACAAAAAACTACATTGGGAAAATGAAATCGCAGAAGATTTACCTTCAACTTTCTATTTTGACCCAGACCGTATGGCGCAAGCGTTATCGAATTTAATCAGTAATGCAATCCGCTATACACCTCCTGGAGGGAAGATCAATATCTCGCTCCGAAAAAATGAAGAAGCCTTGCTAATCAGTGTCGCAGATACCGGGCCAGGCATACAACCTGAAGAAGCACAACAGGTATTCGAACCATATAAACGTGGACAGGCAGCTCAACGCTTACCTGAGGGAATGGGGCTTGGTCTTTCTATTGCTCGTGATTTGGTCCAGGCACATGGGGGAAAACTGGTTCTGGATGAAAATGCCCACCCGGGCACAACTTTGACGATTCAATTACCGCTTGTGAAAAATTCAGAGGATGAGATTGATCAGTCCTGACAGATTAGTATAAAAAAAGGCTCTCACCTCCAATTCTCACCATCCTGCTCGCGGATCTGTCTATAATTAATCCATCGGAAATTTTTCGGAGGGATGATCATGAATATTGTTGTGATTGGCGCTGGTGCAGCCGGGCTTACCGCTGCAGCCAAGCTGGCAAAATCTGGCCATCAGGTATCGGTATTTGACCATAATGCCAAACCAGGAGGAGTCCTGATGGGTTGGCAGAAAGATGGGTTTCGGTGGGATCTTGGTCAGTTATTATTAGAAGGTATGGGACCCGGCGAACCCATTGGGGATGTGCTTACGGATCTGGGGATCATTGAACAGATCAAGACCCTCAAAGATGACCGCCGCTATGTCTTCCCGGATTTTAGTATTACGAAACCTGGTACATATGCTGGTCAGAATTGGCGCATGAAAGTTCTAAAATCGATCTTTCCCCTGGATGCAGATGGATTGGACCGATATTGGAAAGATTACATGCGATTTACAAAACTTATGACCATCGCACGGAAGATAGGAAAGTCCAGTGGCATCAATGGGTTTTGGCTTAAATTGCGCCTGCTTGCAGCTCTTTTTCCATTTTTATCACGCCAAAAATGGAACGCCAACCAATTGATGGAAAGTTATTTCCCTTCAGAAAAATTACGCTCGGTCTTCACATCTATCCTGGCAGATTTTTTCACACCACCCAGTCAATTTCTCGGGCTGGGGGTTTTCGCCTTAAACCCGGAACCTTCATTTGATTCCAGGATGGAAAAATATTTACCCAACCAGGGTGAGCAGATTTTTCATTACAGCTTACCGGGAGGCACGACCCATCTCGTGGATGCGTTGGTAAACTGTATTGAACAGCATGGCGGTAAGATCCATCTCAGCAGCGATGTCGATGGCATCCAAATCATTGATGGAAAAGTCAGTTCTGTACATCTTTCAAGCGGCGAAACCATCCCGGCCAATTTGGTGCTTGCCTCCGGTGGTGCCAAAGAAACCTTCCTGAAACTGATTGGTGAGGAATTTTTAACCCACGAATTTATTCAACAAGTCAAAGATTTACCTTTGATGGATTCGGTCTTTATGGTTCATTTAGGTCTGGATTTCGACCCAACGCCCTATACAGGTGGGGTCTGTACATATTATTATGGCACCTACGATATCGAAGGTGGAATCATCGAAAATCAAAAACACATATATCATCAGGGACGGCTTGGATTTGTGACGCATGCTCCAAGTTACCGAAGTGACGAGATGGCCCCAGCCGGAAAAAATGGCTTCACGATTTATACAATCTGTCCAAATCAATTAGCAGATGGAGATTGGGAAAGTCAAAAAGAGTTTTTTGCAGATCAGCTCATCCAGTACGCAGAAAAACACATCCCAGAACTCAGTCGCCATATTCTCCTGCGCGAGATTATTACGCCGCTTGATTTTTGCCGAATCACACACACCGAAAAACATGCATTTGGCGGTCTGTCACCCATCATGACAAAAGGTGGCATTCCACATAAAACACCAATCCAGGGATTATGGTTTATCGGACAGCAAAGTGATGGTGGTGGAGGCGTGGGGAATGTGATGGCTCATGCACACCAAACCGCGGTGAAAATTGATCTCGATACCCGTGGAATGTAAAAGAAAAAAGTTGAAATAGGAGGTTGAATAATAATTAACAATCAACCTTTAATTTGCTTTCACAAGATAATACATCAAAGAATAGAAGACAGGTATTAAAAATCATTTCGTTATCGCATTTTTTGAAGCCAATTCGCTCTACCATAAATTATTCCCAAATAAATCTACGCAGGTACCTTCACTTTTTGTTTCATAAGACCAAGTGAAAATGAGCTTGATTTTTTTTATAATTGCAATAACCAGCTATCTCCAATTACGTATAAATACGAATTGAATGTCGGTTCAATTTAACGTAAACTAATAATAGCGTTACAATCGTGTGTGTTTTCCTTGTGCTTCACAACTAAATAATTTCTAGGGATGCTAAGATCCGATCTGGTATATGGTCGCTCGTTCCGTTTACTGCGGAAGATCAGACGGGGAGCAAATTGCGAAACCGGCCCTTTCCACCGGCCGTTTTTTGTTTAAACAGGTCTTCGGGTGGCAAGGCTAACACATGCGAAAATATTTTGAGAGGTGGAACTATGAACAAATTTTTCCGTACCTTATTGGCTTTTTTAGCCATACTGACAATTGTCAGTGCTGCCATCGGTCCTGGATTAGTCCTTGCCGATAGTGGAATCAAAGATAGCGGTGTACTTCCGGTCAAAAACCTGAAGGACCAGATCAGAATCAACCACAAACCATCCCTCGATCCCGTAAAGATAATCGAGCAACCGGCACCTGTGTTGGTAGTGGAACCCGTTTTGGTTGAGCCCGAGCCTTTGGTCGAACCAGTAATGGAAAAACAAGCTGTTGTTCCGCTTGAGTTACCTTCCGGTCCGATCATTAACTCCATGCCATCAGGGACAACAATTAACCCAAAACTCAGAGCTTTCATAAATTATGATTCATCTTTTACCTGGAATATTTTGAAGACCCGAACCAGTCCCACTGGTCCAATCATTTTACCCATTGGCGAAACGATCCCATTGAACTATCAGGTTGTCGTTACAGCGACCGCCGGCGTATCCATGATAACGATCTCTGGCAGGCTGTCTGTACAAAATTCTGGATCTTTACCTACTGAGGGTTTATATCTTGATGTTGAAGTCTTGGGTGTACCAGGCACATTTATAAGTGCCACACCTGCTCAACTTAATCCTGGAGTTCCGGGTGATCCACCTAAACCGGGTGATACATTTGAACTACCTTTTAGTTTTACATTCGCCGGTGATCCCTCAGTCACCTATCAGGTGATTGCGCATGCAACCATCACAAACTATGAAGGTCAGTCAGGTCCTTATGGTCCTGCGATCGATCCGTTTTCACTTACCGCCACACCCAGCTCAATTGTGGAT
>PHBS01000037.1 GCA_002841995.1 Chloroflexi bacterium HGW-Chloroflexi-8 | reverse complement strand
TGCGCATTAATCTGTATCTGCGATCCCAATCTAATTTGGCATTTAGGGTTGTACCAATGTCAGGTAGCGGAGTTGCGGGATCGATATCATGCCAGATTTCATCACCTAATTTACGAGCCTTCAAAACTGAAATTTTCTGATGGTTTATTTCAATCCAACCTGTATCGTTCGGTTGACCACCACCGCCAGGATAGAAAGCACTTTGATTGAGTGTCAGAGAATGTGTTTCTGGATCGATATTTGTAACGATTGCATCGAATTCCTGTAAATAACTATCTGTTTGATAAAGAGTAATGGTCATTTTTCAAGTCCATTTAGAATAAATTTAAATGTGAACATCTCTGAAAAGTGTAACATAAGTTGGTTTCCCGGTTTTATTCCCAGCCAACGGGTTCAACATGGATATAGGCGCGATCCACATCTGGAAGAGATTCTAAAGCCTCGATAACATGATCGACGATGTCATGTGATTCATTCAAAGTCAGGTTGCCATCTACGTTGATATGCATATCCAGAACAAGCTGGGGACCAACATATTCAGCCATTAAGTGATGAACATCCTGCACACCAGCTACCGATCGGGCAACTTTAACAAATTCTTCACACTGTTCTTTGGAGGTTCCAGCCCCAGTCAGATAACCGAGGTTTTCCCGTAAGGCTTCGAATGCGTTTTTAAAGATCCAGGCAGCGACGAGAAGACCGGCGATTGGATCCAGGATTGGGTGAATGAACGAGGAAAGTCCAGCACCTAAAAATGCAGCTCCCGAGGTGGCGACATCTGACAGGTTGTCTTTCGAAGCAGATCTTAAGGTGGGGCTATTGAGAATTCTGGCAAGATTTCGGATGTAAAAAAACATGCCCAATTTTACAGCTGCACTGACCAATAAAATGAGTGTTGGCAAACCTGGATTAATTGAAATTGCACCTGCGGTAATTCGTTCGATCGCGGCTTTGGCAGCTTGAAAACCCGCAAAAGTCATCGACAATGTAACCAGTAGTCCAACGATCGGTTCAAAACGGGAATGTCCTTGTGGATGTGAATGATCTGCAGGCTGTTGAGATACATATAAACCCCAAACCATCATAAAAGAATAAAACACATCAGAAATAGAATTGGCTGCATCTGCGTATAAGGCTATAGAACCAGAAATATAGGCAACGATTGCTTTTGAGGAAGCTAAGAAGATGTTGCCTGCCAGGGTAACAATCATCGCTTTCCGATACGTACTTTTCTGTTTTTTATCGATGCTTTGTTTTCGAATCCATTGCATAGTATTCAACCTGAATAGCATATAAAAAAGTCTCAAACGGTTTTTCTCTCCAATGAATGTGAGTTTGCACCTTTGAGACTTTACTTTTTATTAAGCGTGGCTGTGTGCTCCGCCTTGAATTTTCTTATTTTACCAGATATTGAGCTCTTAAATAAGAGACCTTTTTAGGTCAGGTGTTGAATCTACCTGACCATTATTTAATTAACAGATCATTGGTGAACACTTGATCGACATCAATTTCAGCTATGGATTCGTAGGTCACAAGAATATCCATCATCGCCTGCCATTGTTCTTCTGTTTGCCAACCAATTCCAAATTGATCAGTTGTGTCCGATCGTAAATCCTTCAATTCTGATTGGAGCATGAACATCATGTTGTCTCTGTCTGTTTCCGGACCTGCGTATTTGAGCACAATGTCAATTGCTTCTTCGGGGTTTTGTTCTGCGTAAAGAATGCCTTTGATGGCAGCACGCAAGAATCGCTTCAGCATTTCCGGGTCATTTTTCAGTGTGTCATCGCTGGTAACATAAGTTAATCCTAAAGTTTGGACTCCGTATTCTTCCGCTGTCCAAAGATCAATATCGTAACCCCATTTTCCAATCATAAAAGGCTCATTGGATTTGTAAACCGGGTATACATCTACTTTCCCCTCCGTCAAAATGCGTGGATCGAAACCAACGTTGACAATTTCCATTTTTGTGATGTCAGCACCGGCAGCACTGATCAGTGCGAATAATTCAGGAGGTGGGCTACCTTTAAAGCCAACGGTATGGCCTTCCCAATCCTTTGGTGTCAGGAAATTATTGGAATGTAATGCAGCAAATGCTTGTTGTCCATGTTGGCCAATTAACGCAATACTAACCAAAGGCAAACCCGGATCAGAACGTCGTCGAAGCAAAATGGCAGCATCCTGAGTAGTCACCTGTACTTTTCCCTGCGCAACCAGTTGCAGGTGTTGCCCCGAACCAGGAGAATGTTCAATGTTGACTTCCAGGTTTTCATCTTGAAAGAAACCTTTTTCCTGGGCTACATAAACACCTACAAAAGGCAAATTTGCCTGCGGCTTGTATCCTGCCATGAAGGTCATTTGTTTGGGTTCCGGAGTCGGAGCAGATGTTGCAGTTGCAGATGGTATAGCAGTGGCAATCTGATTAACAGTTGGAACTTGACTGGCGGTAGCTGTTGATACCAGAGTTGATACAGGTGTTGGCGATGGATTGCAGGCCGTCACCAATTGGACAAGGATGAGTATGCGTAGAACTACTTTTAATTTGGACATGTTTTTTTGTACCCTTCATAATTAATTGAAATTACTGGTTTGCCAAAAGACTGCTTTGATCTCAACCCAGGACAATAACCGATAAATGATCATTCCTGCTGCCGCTAAAATAAAAATAGCTGCAAAAAGAAATGGTAGATTTAAATTGGAATATGCCAGCCACATAATGCGACCCAACCCGCCGGATGCGCCAGTCCATTCGGCAACAACTGCGCCGATCAGGGAAAGAGGTGCTGTGATCTTCAAGGCTGTACACAAATAAGGGATGGACGATGGAACCCGGAGATGCCTGAAAATTTCCATTTTAGAGGCATTCCAGGATCGGAATAAATCCATCAGAGCAGGATCGACCCGTTGCATTCCGCTTATGATGTTGACCAGTACAGGAAAAAAAGAAAGTAAGGCAGTGATGAGAATTTTTGGGAGCACGCCGAAACCAAGCCATAAGGTCAACAAAGGTGCGATTGCAACCAGGGGTGTGGATTTGATGAATATGGCCAGAGTCATTACACCGTCTTCCAAACCGGGTAATAAAACCAGGATTGATGCCAGTAATATCCCGGCAAGTACCCCAATAATCAACCCGATGATGGCCTCACCTAAAGTAATGGAACTGGCTTGCAAATAAAACAGTGGATTCTCATAAAGAGTTACGAGGATACGGCTGGGTGCGGGCAAAATGTATACAGGAGTCTTTTTAATAAAGACTAAAAGTTCCCAAAAGATAAAAAATATTAAAATAATTGTAGCGGCCACCCAGAAAGAATTTTTCTTCTTATTTTTCATAGATGAATTCATTAAGACATCCTCTGGTTTGTTTGTAAGACCTGGCGAATACTGGAAAGGTAAAATTGAAATTGAGAATTCTCTTCCTGCCTGGGGAAGGTGAGATTAATATCAAAATCACCAACGATTTTTCCGGGCTGGGAAGAAAAAACCAGAATCCGGTCTGCCATTTTAATTGCCTCATAAATATTATGGGTGACCCAAAAAACAGAAGGTTTTAGCGCTTTCCAGATTTCCCAAAGATCGCTGGTTAATTTCTCGCGGGTTAATTCATCCAGTGCAGCAAATGGTTCATCCATCAGCCAGATTTGGGCTTGTTGAATTAAGACCCGAGCGAGCGACAATCTTTGTTGCATCCCCCCGGAAAGCGTAAATGGATATTGTTGTGCGGCAGAGGTTAAGCCGACCATTTGTAAGGTCTCCGAGACTCCAAGAGTCGTTGTTTTATAACGTTTCGAAAAATCCAGTGCCAATTCCAGATTTTTTTCAACACTTAACCAAGGAAGCAGAGCAGGGCTTTGAGACATCCATGCAATTTTTCCCTGTTCAACAGCCTTTTTTGGAGAAATGCCATCGATAAGGATTTCTCCATTAGTGGGTTCGATCAAATTTGCCATCAACCGTAGAAGCGTAGATTTCCCGCATCCACTGGGTCCAATAATCGCAATGAAATGCCCGGGTTGAGCATTCACAGTGATTTCGCTGAGTGCCTGAGTTTCGGTGCCATTAAAAAAGGAATGAGAAAGGGACTCAATGGAAACATTCATGTCTTTATGCGTTCTTTCCGGATGGTAGACCTTGCCAGCCGCGTAAATTTTCTGGTTTGATGGTAAATATGCTTTCAATTTGATGCTGGAAAATCATAGGAGCATTTTTTCCGAGATATCTCTGTGCCAAACCTTCGATCATTGTGTTTCGTTCTTTTAAGTCAGAATCCTGAATTCCAATTGCTTTACCTCGGCAAACTACCCGTCGAAAAGGTGCCCAGGGTTCATCAATTGTGAGTGAAATTTGTGGGTTCTTGCGAACATAATCTGCCCATTGACTACCTCTCCACGCTAAAATGTGAAAAACATGTCCATTCCATTCCTGCCAGACAGGGATGACATGTGGATTACCATCGGGTCGGATGCATGCCAATCTGGCAGTCCAGGGTCCTTGTAAAAATGAGTTGATTTGCTTTTCATTGAGTGGCGATGTGGGCTGGATGGTAGGGTTATCCTGCGAATGAAATGGTGTGTAGGTTACTGCTCCAAGCCTGTAAGAGAGTCTGGCAGTGATAGCTCGTAGTCTATCCAGGTTGAATTCGATTAATGTATCTGATGTCCAGCGGGAGCGAGGTGCTTTCAAAAGGATTGCTGCATTTGGCGAAAATCCATCTGCACAAATTGGTAAAGCAAGTTCAAAACTCTCCGAATTTTGAACAAATGCATAGCCTGTTTCTTGAATTTCAGGTAAAGGTGGGTAACTCAACAACCTGTCAGCAGCGGAGTTCTCCGTCAAAGGAGTTCGGATGGGGTACACAGCACGAATCTCGTGATGACTTTCCACTTGTTCCAGTACGACCGGTCCTTGTGGACTTTTTACTGCTAAGGCAACTGTTTCGGAAAACTCCTGTGAAAAATTTTCTTGTTGAAAAGAATTGAGTAGCGCCTGAATCGTTGGAGTTGTTGCTCCTGTCCAGGCACTAAATTTGGGACCCACAAGATAAGGACCCCGATTTTGCACTTGTTCGAGATAACCCAGGTCCTTCAAAACTTTCAGCATTGAAAACATCGTTGATCTTGAAATTCCTGTTTTTTCGATAATCTCCTGGGCGGTAAAACCATTAGGCTGGTTTAGAAATAATTCAAGAATGATGAGCGTTCGTTCAATTGTGGATGAGAGCGTATTTTTTTCCATATAAAGTCCTGATAATTAGACTGATGTCCATGTTATCAGACTTAATTTTATTCGTCAAGATTCAGGATAAAAAAATGACCGCAATTGCGGTCATTGATTATGTTTTAATAAACTCGATTCATTACTATCTAAGGAAAAATGAAAGCGTTATAAGTATCACAAAGAAACTGCCAGCTAAGATAGCAATACGCTTTAAATCACCTTTAATTGCGGTGTAATCCGGGTTAAATTCGGTGACTGAAAGACGTGTTCTGGTCGTCGCTTTTACTGCGACTTCCGGGCTGGTGACCACAGTTGCTTTGGACACATTACGATTTGTTTTTTTTGCCATTTTTTTATTTTCTCCTGAATTTCAAATACATTCAAGCGCTCTTAACTTTTTCAGCCCTATTTATACCACCATTTTCAATTATTGTGATAGAAGTGCTGCAGAAATCACGATCCTTTTATTATCAACCAGGTAAGGATAACAGGAAATTAATGTGACCACTGGTTCGGTAGTGGGCGACATGACTTCTACCTGGGTTGGTTCAACCACTTGCTGTTGCTGGACAATATATGTGTATGATCGCACCTGAGTATATACGATGACTTCATCACCAGCTTTTAATTGATCCAGATCGCGAAATATTTCTCCAAAAACATCATTATGCGCAGAAAGGATCATATTGCCGATTTGACCCGGATTAGGTGAACCGATATGTTGACCGACACCTTTTTTTAATTGTTCTTCTCCATCTCCCATGACAATGGGGGCATCGATTGAAAGGGCGGGAATCTGAATTCGGATTGCCTGCTCGGGACTGGATGTTGGGATGGGAATATTCGCAAGTGCTTGAACATAGGCTCGTAAATGCTCAGGAATCTCTGATTCGTTAAAACGTACTCCACCCGGATCTGTTGGTGGTGTATGACCTGAAGGCAAAACTACAGCCTGAATAATTGCTGTTGGAGTCAATGTGGGTTGGATGATGGATGCGGCAACCTCGTTATTCAATATTCTTAAGGATTTAAATACGCTTACTGAAATGAAGATTAAACCAGCAACAGCCATAATCTCAATTGCAACCAGAATGTTATCCAAAAAAGTCCGGCGGCTTCTTCGTCTCGGTCGGATTTCGTATTCTTCATCTGTGTCATATTTTTCCGATTCATTAATTCTCGAAGATAAATCCGATCCGTTTTTTAAAGTCAATGCACGCCCGGTTTGACGGAAATACATCAGCCGCTCTGTCCTTTGAGCCCGTCGCTTGTTGATAATCAACTGACGAAGTTCATCGATGGATAGATCTTCCGGGTTCCGTTTCTTTTTGGATGCCATCTTTTATTCCTTATGGAAAATTATACCTGATTCGAAAATTTTTTATAGAAGACTGGATTTGAAATTCAGCCACTATCAAAAGTCGTAAATATACGAGTAATAAAAATCAAATCATGGTAAGATTTGAATTATGATCGAAAAACTCAGAATTGTATTTTGTGGAGGAAAAATGCCGCGTTTGCTATTGACCATGGTGATCGTTCTCTTCGTTTTAATTCAACCAGTGCAAGCACAGAATTCAATTTCGTTCGATCAAATGAATTTAAAAATCTGGCCAGAATACGACAAACCGAGTGTTCTTGTGATAATGGATTTTTTTCTGGCATCCGATGTCAATTTGCCTGCTAAAGTGACGGTGAAAATTCCCTCAGCAGCTGGTGATCCAAATTCTGTTGCTGTAAGAGAATTGGATGGGCAATTATATGTTTTGGACTACCAGATTGAAAAATCTGGGGATTGGTTAAACGTTAGCTTTACAACGCCTTACCCGGAAATTTGGTTGGAATATTATGATCCCTCAATCATAACGAATAACGATAATCGTTCATTTACTTATCTTTGGCCAGGCGATCTCGCAGTAAAATCATTTTCAATTGAAGTTCAACAACCAAGAACTGCCTCGCAAATGATATTTGAAAAGAATATGGGTAACGGAATACTCGGTTCGGATAATTTAAAATATTTTTCTTCCAACCTGGGCGCGGTTTCGGAGAATACGCCTTTTGAATTGAAAATGACATATATCAAGACCGATGATGTGTTGAGCTCCTCGAATGAAATCACTGTACAGGCTTCCGAACCATTAACAGTCCAAACAAAAGGACGATTGCCATTTGTACAGATGCTCCCTTACTTAATCGGTGGTTTGGGGTTAATTCTTCTGGCTTTGGGAGTTTTCTGGTATTTCCAAAGTAAAACAAGCGCCAACAATGTTCAAACAAGGGGCTCTTCTCGGAAAAGGCATGCTGTTGTAATTGATGATGAAGACAATATTTATTGCCACCAATGTGGAAAACGAGCAGCCAATGGTGATATTTTCTGTCGGGCGTGTGGTACGAAATTAAAAACAGAGAATTAGACAGTAATTTGTCGATTGTATCAGATTGCTCTTGCTGTGAAATTCAAGACATCTTATAATAAAAACAGCCACAATAATTGGGAGGCTGAATTTGGAAAATTTTCAACCGGGACAACCGGTGTTAGAACCACCTATTGAATCAAAGAAGAAATCAAGATTGGGAAGTTTTTTATTAGAAATCTTCCAGACTTTGATCATGGCTTTAATTTTTTATTTCTTAATTGACAGCTTTTTCCCGCGTGTTCGTGTAGAAAACATAAGTATGAAACCTACATTACAACCTGGCGAACTTTTATTGGTGAACAAATTGGCTTACCGTTTAGGCGAACCACATCATGGAGATGTAATTGTTTTCCACTATCCCGCGGACCCGAGTGAGGATTATATCAAGCGATTGGTTGGTTTACCCGGGGATGAAATACGTGTTGAAAAAGGTCTGGTTTATATTAATGGACAGGCAATGGATGAGCCTTATATCGCTGCGCCACCTGCCTATAATGGATCGTGGATCATACCGGATGGTATGTATTTTGTTTTGGGAGATAACCGCAACCAGTCTTCGGATTCACATAGTTGGGGATTTGTTCCAGAAAGCAATATTGTTGGAAAAGCCTTGTTTGTGTATTGGCCATTGGATCAAGTGAAAACACTTTATTACCCCATGACTGTTATTGCAGCAAATTAATGGTAAACTAACTATCAATGACAAACTATCTTCAGAATAGCGATCTTTCCTGTCCGGAATGTCAGGTTGGAAAATACAACCTGAAATTAGTGACGTATTACACATATCTTGGATCAGAATTAATTACTGTTCCTGATTTTCCCTGTTGGGTCTGTGATGTTTGCAAAAGACAGGATTATGACCAAAAAGCCCTCTCGCAAGTATATATGATGTTGAGCGCTAATTTGGGAAAACCATTGGAACGGGGAAGAAAAAGTAAGCCTTCTAAGATTGCGCAGTCCTCTTCTCGCAGACCGCAACAATCCAATAAGTGAAATCTAATTGTAAAGTCTAAAAGTAAACAATTCATTTGGTTTATGTTAAAATGATTGTTAAATCTCTTACAGAGTGATTATCTTTTTAATGTGGGTCGGGGGATGACACACTTTTATTTTCTTCTTTTCATTTTTTTTTCAATCAGTGCAGCAATTCTGGCAATTGCCTTTATTGTTTATTCCTTGCGTGTCCGTCATGGAGAAGGATTAAGAGTTTTTGGCCTTTGGATGTTTGCCTCTGGTGGTTGGATAATTTCCCACCTCCTATTATTTGCTGTTGATTCAGTTCCACAAGCTATTTGGGCGCTGCGTTTAGAGTGGTTTTTTGAAGTTCTGGTACCACCTTCCTGTTTATTATTCTCCATTCATTATAAAGATTATCGCCGCTGGCTTATTGGGTGGCGACAGATATTGTTGTTTGTTTTCCCAATCTTATTAATTTTCTTAAGTCTTTCGAATTCCGCAACTGAACTGATTTGGGTTAATCTGTCTTTGAACTTGGAAAATACATTCGCACCAATACAATATGATATCGGCCCTGTCCTCTGGCTTTTTTGGCTCTTTGCATATATCAGTTTTTTGGTTGCCGCATGGATTTTTTTCAGAAATAATCATATTCGTGGAAGAGCTTACCAACAACAAGCTATCACTTTATTGGTTGTAGCGCTTCTCACCTTAACCATGAATACATTTTTCCTAATTGCACCTCAAAGTGGTGTAGGTTTCAATGCAGGACCATTAAGTTTTACATTCTGCGGGGTGATTATTGGGTTGGCAATTTTCCGTTATCGTCTTTTTGATCTTTCTCCGGTTGTTTATCACAAATTATTAGAGAGTTTAAAAGACGGGGTTTTCGTTATTGATAAAGACAAACGTCTGCTCCAAATGAATAGTCAGGCTGCCGCATTGGTTGGAATCAACCGGTCCATCGCAATCGGTGAGAGTATCCAATCCTTTTTTGATGAAAAATCACCCTGGAATGCGATTATAAATCTCGACTCTTCCCAGGTTTGTGAAGTTGAGATCGAGAGAGGTCAACAAAAATATGTGTATATGGTCAGTTGTCAGACGATCGACCAATCAAAACAAGTTGACAATAGAGTCATTACGATTGAAGATGTTACTGAACAAAGGAATTCTAAACTATCGGAGAAGATTGCCAGAGAAACTGCTGAAATTCGGGCGAGTGAGTTGGATGTCTTACGAAAGGTCGCTGAACGCTTGAATCGCGCTGTGGAGATGAATGATGTAACCCAGGTCGGTCTGGAAGAAATCGTAATTGGTGTCGGAGCCCGATTCGGTTATTTAATTCTCGCTGATAGTGAAAAGAGACCGAAAATAAACGGAAGTTTTCGATTACCACCAATTCTTGAGGGAACATTTGACCGTCTATCTCATTGTCCTCCCTGTAAATCATTTGACCAGATGATGGCCGGAAACTATCAGGAACCAGTTAGTTTTATGCCATGTGAGATATTAAAAGAACTGTCCATCTCATATCCCGGTTTGATCAGTATTCCATTGCACCTGGGTGAACGTTATTTGGGAGTACTGAACCTGGTCATGGCACCGGACGCTGTATTTACCGGCGATGAAATTCGATTATTACAGACAGTTGGAGATCAAATGAGCGCGGCAATTGAGCGTGCACGTCTTTATGAAAGTGCAGAATTATTAGCGACGGTTGATTCACTTACAAGTCTTTATACCCGCCGTCATTTTTTTCATCTTTCCCAACATGAATTTGATCGTGCATCAAGATATCAATACCCTATTACGATCCTGATGATCGATATTGATTATTTCAAACACGTGAATGATATTTTTGGTCATTTAATCGGAGATCAGGTTTTACAACAGATTTCTCAATGCTTTCGGACGATTTTACGGTCATCCGACATTATTGGGCGATATGGGGGAGAAGAATTTGTGGTTTTGATGCCGGCAACTAACCTGGAGAATGGCAGAATAATCGCTGAGAGGTTGCGCACATTGGTAACTGACCATCCCTTCAAAACGGATAAGGGTGATGTATCTATCACCATTAGTATCGGGGTAGCCAGTAAAGAAGTTGAAACAGATTTGTTCCTGGAACAGGTTTTGGAAAACGCTGATCAAGCTTTATTACAGTCGAAAGAACAAGGACGTAACAAAGTTCATATCTGGCAAAACTTAATTGAATGAATTCCAACCTCCAGATGAAATAGAGACAATTGTCTGATTTGAAGAATGGAGTCACGTTGTTCTTTCTTTTCACAATTGTAGAATTGGTAATACAATTGTGAAAAAAATGAAAGAAGAATATGATGACATCCACTAACTATATACCTGAAAGTGCAATGGCAATCGTTGCTCATCCTGATGATATCGAATTTTCCTGTTCTGGCACCTTGGCTAAATGGAAAAATAATGGCAGTAAAATCAGTTATGTTTTATGTACCAGTGGCGATGTGGGGATTGCCACACCCGGGATGACAAGAGAAAAAGCAACCGAGATTCGCGAAGAGGAAGCCCGAGAAGCCGCAAGAATTGTTGGAGCCGATGAAATTATTTTTCTGAGAGAGCCGGATGGGCTATTACAACCAACTTTGGATTTGCGTAAGAAACTCGTTCGGGAAATCCGCCGTTTTAAACCCGAAGTTGTTGTGACTGGAGATCCTACCGTAGTGTTTGCAGATGAAACATATATTAATCATCCGGATCATCGGGCAGCTGCTACTGCAGCGCTAGATGCAGTTTTTCCGGCCTCCGGACAGCCAAATTTATTTCAGGAATTGGAAGACGAAGGACTTAAATCTCATAAGGTGCGAAAGGTCTACATCACTGGCCGACATCAGAGTGAGGTCGTGATTGACATTAGTGACACCATGGAAATAAAACTTCAGGCATTACGTGCTCACAAGAGTCAATTTCCAAATTGGGATCCTGGTGATATGGTTAAAAAATGGGCTAGTGAACGGGCGCAAGGGCACGGGATGCAATATGCAGAAATTTTTCGGGTGATTACAATTGAGAGTGATGAAAACTGGGAAAAGCTTCGTCAAGTCCAGAATGGATCCGGAGATTAATTTACGTTTTCACTATTTATTCACCAAATAATTCCATTAACAGCGGATTAATGGCATCCCAATTGGGTAGCAGGACATTCGCACCTTCGCTGGTTGTGAAAGGTGTTACCATTTCACGGGTGATCGTCTGATTGTTGATCGAATCTGCCAGCACAGCCCGAACAACAGCTAAACCAATGCGTGGCCATTGCCAAACAGGTATGTCAGTATTTACAGAACTCATTATTGCAGAGAAAACCACCGGAATACGCGGCCAGGCTAAGGGGTTGATCATCTTCTTGATGGCAGCGATCATAACCATTTGTCCACGTTGCATGCGGAAAAAGTCATCGCTTCCAGATCGGTCACGAGCAAATGCAAGCGCTTGTTCTCCGTTCAGATCAACATTTCCTGCTTCATAACCGGACATGGATTCACTCAAGTTGATTGTTACGCCACCCATGGCATCGATAATTTTTACAAAGCCATCAAAGCGTATTCTGGCAAAATAATCGATGGTTACACCAAAGTTTTGTCGCACAGTTTCCATTGATGCGGAAGGACCTGTGCCTGTCTGATTGGCTTCAGCGAAAAAGTGAGCCGTATTGATCCGATTTTCACCCACATTCGGAATGTTAACCCATAAATCACGCGGGATGGAGAGCATGTTGACGACGGGTTGTAATGGAATCACGCTTAAGATGATGTTGGTATCTGTCCGGCTGACATCGGTGCCTTCGGGTGCCCGATCGATACCTAGAACCAATATGTTTGTCCGGGCAGGGTAAAGTAAAAAGACGGCAAAAATTGCCAAAATAGGAATGAGTAGAATCCAGAAACAACAACACCCACCACGCCTTCTTTTTGGAGAGGTAGGAACTGCTTTTTGTAGAGGTATACGTGAATTTGAAATTTTTATTGGCTGTAATTGTGAGATGGTGTCATCTTCGAAAGCCGGTTGTTGATTAAAGTTTGTTTCCAGAGGTCGGGTATGCGCTTCTGAAGGATCCCATTGGGTGAGATTTGGTCTGGTTTGTTCCAGCCAATTCTGATTCTCTTGTGCTCTGGGTTGTTCTACCCGATTTTGATCCCGACGTGGTTTTGTTTTTCCCATCCAATCCGGGTCTTGATTTGATTTGTCGTTCATTTTTTCCTTAGATGATTGTAAATATTATCGCATTTTACTTCATTGCAACCAAAGGGGAAAGAGATGCCTTTTGGTCCGCGATGATGAACATTATTAAATGAGCATAATGGCTTACTTGACAATGATAATCTGTGTGATATGATACTTGTATGTCCCCCCCCGGTGGGTAGGATTAAAGGAGTTTCAGATGCATGATCATAGCGATGTTTTACACCGCCTAAAAATTACAGAAGGCCATTTACGTGGAATCCAGAGGATGGTCGAAGAAGATACCTATTGTATTGATATCATCAGACAGATCCAAGCAGTTCAATCTTCTTTAAATAAGATCAGCGCAAAGCTTTTAGAAGGGCATCTCAATTCCTGTTTGATAACGGCTGTACGCGGAGATGATCCGCTTGAACAAGAGCGTGTTCTCAAAGAGATAAACGAAGTCTTTGAAGCAGCAAATAAAATCTAATTAATATATTTTCTGGAGGTTTAAATGACTACTGTTACGTTCAATGTTCCTGGAATAAATTGCGGGCACTGTGTTCATACTATTCAATCCGAATTAAGTGAATTATTGGGTGTTGAATCTGTTGTAGCATCAGCAGAAACCAAGCAAACAACGGTTACTTTTGATGCACCTGCAAATATTGAATCTATTAAATCATTGTTGGCTGAAATCAATTACCCGGTCGCTGAGTAATTCGTTCAACCTGGCAGTCGGGGGAGTGCTTAGCTCCCCCGTTTTTTATCATGGAGGTTATTTTTGGCTGAACAAAAACACCTTGTTTTACCGATTACCGGAATGACATGCGCTAATTGTGTTGCAACTGTAGAACGCAGTTTAAAAAAAGAAAAAGGGGTTGAATCCGCGGTGGTAAACCTGTCTTCTGAAAGGGCGACAGTTGTTTTTGACCCACAATTGACCCATCTACCAGAATTGATTCAACGCATTCAGCGCGCGGGATATGGTATTGCAGAGGGTGAAGCTGATCTGGCTATTAAACGTATGAGTGATGACAATGATGCCCGTCGTTTAGAAAAATTGTTATCTGCAATCGAGGGTGTTAGTGATGTACGTGTGAACTTCATTAACGAACGGGCTCACCTTCGTTATGTCCCAACATTGGTTAGCCAAATCGATTTACGCCGTGCAGTTTCGGCTGCCGGATTCGAGGTGCTGGAGACGGGCGGCGAGAGTGAAGACGCTGAAGCTCAGGCTCGTCAGAAAGAGATCGATCAACAGAAACGGCTATTAATTATTGGGTTGATATTTACAATTCCACTTTTTATACTGGCGATGTCCAGCGATCTTGGCCTTTTACCCATGAATATTGCTCATTCTGCCTGGATCAAATGGGTCATGCTTTTTCTGGCTTTGCCGGTGCAGTTTTATGTGGGTTGGCAGTATTATGTGGGTGCATTTAAATCATTGCGAAACGGATCTGCGAACATGGATGTACTGGTGGCATTGGGTACATCTGCGGCATTCCTTTATTCACTACCGGTAACGTTCGGCTTGCTTTCTGGACATGTATACTTTGAAACCGCAGCAGTAATTATTGTGCTCATCAAACTCGGGAAGCTGTTAGAAGTACGCGCCAAAGGTCATACCAGTGAAGCAATCAAAAAACTCATGGGGCTACGTGCCAAGACTGCTCGAATTGTGCGTGATGGACAGGAGATGGAAGTTCCTGTTGAGAATGTGCTGGTTGGGGATATAGTCATTGTGCGTCCAGGTGAGAAGATCCCGGTCGATGGCGTAGTTGTGGAAGGCCGTTCTTCGGTTGATGAATCGATGCTTACAGGTGAGAGTCTGCCGGTGGATAAAAACCCGGGCGCGACTGTAATTGGTGCTACATTGAACAAAATGGGGTTGATCAAATTTGAGGCCACCAAGATTGGCAAAGAAACTGCTCTGGCGCAAATTATTCGCCTTGTGGAAGAAGCACAAGGTTCAAAAGCACCAATCCAGAAACTGGCTGATAAAATTTCTGCTTACTTTGTTCCGGCGGTAATTATCATCGCGTTACTTACCTTTGCTGCCTGGATGCTGTTTGCTCCACCCCTTCCAGTAAATGCAGATGTAAATCAATTTACACGTGCACTGGTTGTAATGGTGGCTGTTTTGGTAATTGCCTGTCCGTGTGCCATGGGTCTCGCTACACCAACCGCAGTTATGGTTGGTACTGGAAAAGGCGCAGAAAATGGCATTTTGCTCAAAACCAGTGAAGCATTGGAACGTGCCGGGCAAGTAAATATGGTTGTACTGGATAAAACCGGTACAATCACACGAGGACAGCCCTCGGTCACAGATATTGTCGTCCAAGATTCGCGTTTTAGTGAAAATGAACTTTTACGATCAGCTGCCTCTGTCGAAAAAGGTTCGGAGCATCCACTGGGAGAAGCTCTGGTTGCTGAAGCAGGTAACCGTGAATTGAAATTGTATGATCCTGAAGGATTTTCTGCTACTGCCGGTCATGGTGTGCAAGCACAGGTAAATGGTTTACAGGTTATCGTTGGAAGCCCGCGTATGATGGCAGATCGGGGTTTGAATATTGATCAGATTAAATCAGAAGTATCACGACTTCAAAGCGAAGGCAAAACCACTATTCTTATTGCTGTAGATGACCTGATTGCAGGTGCATTTGGAATTGCAGATACTGTAAAAGATGGGTCGATAGAGGCCATAAAGCAGTTGCACCAGATGGGCATTCAGGTGACAATGCTAACCGGTGATAACTTGCAGACAGCGCAAGCGATTGCCAAACAAGTCGGAATTGATCAGGTTTTGGCAGAAGTATTGCCAGGTGATAAAGCTGCTCAGGTAAAGAAATTACAAGCTCAGGGATTTGTGACGGCAATGGTTGGCGATGGTGTTAATGATGCCCCTGCACTGGCTCAAGCGGATGTTGGCATTGCCATTGGTACTGGCGCAGATGTAGCCATGGCTTCCGCTCCTGTGGTGCTTATCAGCGGCGACCTTCGTGGAGCTGCACGTGCAATCCGGCTCTCACGCGCCACCATGACAACCATTCGACAGAATCTTTTCTGGGCGTTTATCTACAATATCATCCTCATTCCTGCCGCAGCTTTAGGGTACCTCGTCCCCATTTTGGCAGCTGGCGCAATGGCATTTAGCAGCGTTTTTGTCGTAACCAATAGTTTACGGCTGCGCGGCAAGAATATTCACTAATTCAAACTTATCTCAAAGGAAATCCACCAGTATGTTAAAAATTTTGGACCAAAAACGAAACAAACTAACATTGTTAAGTCTGCTGATATTTGCGCTTATTTTAACCGCTTGCAACACACAAACACAAACCACAGGCACGTTTGCCCAGGTGCCGGCAGGTAAGGCTTACGCAGAAGGCCAAGAAATCTACTTTACACATACGGAAGCCTCCGATCCGGGCATTGCCGAAACGTTAACTAATATGATGAAATCCCCGGTGTTATATGTACCATCTTTAGCACTTGTCCCAGCTGAAGCACTCGCCAATGTATATGTATTTGAAAATGGTGTGGCAGGAAAAGGCCCATTAGGTTTCCAACCGGATGTCTTTGATAATCCTCCGGGCACCGATGGGTACTCACCATTGCGTCAGATCATTTTGGTCAATTGGGCGGATGGAACTAAAACCACCGAACTCAAAGCTGTAGCAGATATTCTGGCAGCTGAAGCTGATGGTCAATTAACTACCAAACCATCGGGTGTGGTCGTAAATATGCCATTCATCGTTTGGGATGGTGGTAAACGCTAAAGATTATTCAAGTAAAAAAGGAGTCGTATTTTATTAGCGGCTCCTTTTTATTTTTATAATAAATAGAGTAGACCATCAGTCAAAAAGATAAGGTGAGTTCAACGTCTGATCAGTAGATCTCTCCGTTCGATCCACTTAATTGTTGCATGGGTGATTCTTGGGATTCCCCGTAAGTAAAGTTCTTCTAGCCTGCGCATTTCCTTTATTTTTAAAATACCAGGATCTGTCAATCGTGTGCAATAGCTCAGGTCGAGTTTACGGATATTCTTCATTTTGACAAGAATATCCATTCCATGATTATTCAAACCGCATGCACTCAAATTGAGTTCGGAGATTAATTGCATTTGACTCAGGTAGCGAATCCCATCGTTATCAATTTTTCGGTTTTCCGAAAGATTTAAGCAGACTATATCATTTACTTCACAAATCTCTTCCACCATTGTTTTAAGTATTGCGTTATCAATGCCCTGAATGGCAACATTAGCGCAAAATCCTTGTGGAATATCAAAGAATCCCGGTCCGGTTTCAAAAGGAACCCATTCCAATTCAGGTTTTTCGATAGGACGGATGTAGATGTGGATTGGAAGACTTGTTTCTATTCGACGATTTGTGTTTAATTCCATAAGGGCATTGTACCATGTGGCGAGCTTGAAATTGGCGAATTCGTTAGCGATCATTTTGAAATTAGGAAACCTAGAAAAATTCTGAGATGAAATATTAATTAATAACGGGATTGTGATGATGAATTCTCACATTCCCGTTATTAAGGTTCTTTTATATTTTTACAATTTATAAATGTTTCTTTACTTCAGCCAATTGTCCTGCACTGCCTAATTTTTCATTCTTACTTGCAATAAATTTTGCATATTCGGACATAAAGAGTTTTCCTGGTGGACGCAGGTCGAAATTTTCCGGATGCTCCTTGAAATATTCGCGATGTACACGAGTCCAAACCAGACGTCCATCTGTGTCGATATTGATTTTTGTTACACCGAGTGTGGCTGCTTTTTGGAATTGGTCCGCATCTACACCTTTGGCACCTTTTAACATACCACCGGCAGCATTAATGCGCGCCACCTCTTCCTGGGGTACAGAACTGGATCCATGCATAACCAATGGAAATCCAGGCAGGCGTTTTTGGATTTCTGATAATACATCAAAGCGAAGGCCTTGAGTTCCGGAGAATTTGAAGGCTCCATGGCTGGTGCCAATCGCGCAGGCTAATGAGTCAATTCCTGTACGGTCCACAAACTCTTTTGCTTGATCCGGATTTGTCAATTTTGCATCGGCTTCGCTGACCTGGACATGTTCTTCCACTCCACCGAGTTGGCCCAATTCAGCTTCCACTACGATATTCTTTGGGTGAGCTGCATTTACTACCCGTTTGGTGATAGCAATGTTCTCTTCGAACGATTCAGAACTTGCATCGATCATGACAGAGCTATAGAATCCGCTTTCAATGCAGTTGTAACAGGTTTTCTCGTCGCCGTGATCCAGGTGCACCGCGAAAACCGCTTCCGGGAAGATCTCATCTGCAGCGCGGATCATTGCTTCCAGCATTCGGGTATCCGTATAAGAACGGGCACCTTTGCTGATTTGAATGATAAAAGGAGCCTGGCTGTCTATGTTCCCTTGAAATAAACCCATGATTTGTTCAACATTATTGATGTTGTAAGCACCAATCGCATATTTTCCATACGCAATTTCAAATAATTTCTTGGTTGTAACGATCATTGTCACCTCCTAAAATTATGACTTGGAATTTTTACTTTAAGGTCCTAAGATCTGAATAGCTATTTTGATTGTAAAACAAAAAGGGTGATATTGCCAACGTATTTACATCCATCCACGCTTCATAACGTGCGCAGATCACCATTTTTCAATCTGATTTTTTAAATTGAGCATTCGGCGCTGAAGATCTGATATTTCCTCTTTATTGCTGGATAGATTGGCTCGTTCTGACCGAACAAAGCGGGTGTATGGTTCAATGGCGGTGTTTATTCTGGATAAACCACGCTCAATTTCTTTCATGAAATTGGATCTTAATGATGACTCTAGTTGTTCGCGCAACAGGTCAATTTTCTCTTTCATCTCAATGTTGGCTTTTCTGCGGCGGGCGGGAATGATAAACAAACCCAGAACAGCAACCGCACTGGCCACCAAAATTCCGGTCACGTCGGCAGATAAAGTGGTTGCTAAAATGGTAATCAATGTGCCCAATCCGATAGCTCCAACTTCTATTGCTGCTGATGCAGCGACTGCATTTTGTGCCCCATCTGCAATCGCCTGCGCTTCACCCTGACGGTCATATTGTTCCACAACTTGATTGGCTTCTCTTGCCACAGTCTCAATTAGATGTTCCCGGTTGAAGTTGAACTGTGCATTAATTGGATCACCGATAATCTTATCTTTGTGGGTAATCTTACGGGTCGTCAGATGATCCATAACAGCTTTCCATTGACGAAAATCCCGATCGACCAGCCAGTCAATCAGTTCATCGACCTTTTGCTCGATTTGTTTGGGGACATCCCGGATCACTTCATCTGCAAAAGCTTTTTGAATACGATTTTTATTCATTAAATCCAAAACGCGTGCTAGTCGTAAATTCTCGTCGAAGAATATCTGACCACGCTGCTCCAACCCAAATAGAATATTTTCAATATCTGCCATCCGAAATTCGAAGTCTTTAATCATGTCTTCTTTGTACACCAGCAGTTGGCGATCAATATTATCGATCATTTCCACATCTTCATTGAGCAGGTGAATACGCGAATCTACAACTTCCAAATATCGTACAGCCAGGTTTAATCCAACACCAAGCGGATTAAGAAATTTAAGTTTAATGCGGCCGGATTCATCCAGAACGGTGTGGATGTGATTTTCCAGAGCTTCGAATCGGGATCCTGGCCAAAGATTTGGTTGTCCTTGTTTAGCTAATAATGCATTTCGGGAACTGACCGGAAATATCTCGGGTGTAATCTGTAATAATGACTGGATATTATCTCGAATAAATTCCTTCACCTGGACTAGTTCTTCGTCATTCTGGAACATGTCAATTTTATTTAATACGATGACTAGCTTTTTCCCCCAATCCCGGATACTTTCCAAAAAACTACGTTCGCTTTCTGAAAGGGGTCGATCGGATGATGTCACAAATAAAACCAAATCCGAGCGTGGAATGAATTTATTCGTAATCATTTCGTGTTCCCGAATGATCGCATTGGTTCCGGGAGTATCCACAATACTGATTTCTTTAAGGATTTCAACGGGTGCATTGATTAACAAAGTGTGAGCATCCAGGACAGTCTCTTTTTTTTGTGTGTCATACCGGATGATATTGATTTGTGTTGTGGTGGGAGTAACACCTTCCTTCAGAATCTTTTCTCCAATTAAAGCATTGATAAAGGAGCTTTTTCCGGAATTAAATTCACCAACGATTACCAGCAAAAACAAATCATCAATCTGGCGAATTGAACTTTTTAATGTTTCTTGATCTTCATCACTTCCACCAAAACGCACCAATGCCAATTGTAAATCGTTGAGCATTGAACGTTCCTGAACAAGTAAGTCATCTTGATCCTTTGATAATATCTGCATCATACGTCTCCCATAAAATCTTGGTGCAATTATTCATGTATAGTATAACCTGAAAGAATTGTGAGCGTATAATCTGAATATTATGGGACCAAGAAAATGATGGCAACGCCCGCCATGGCAATCACAGTTCCCAGGACGGCACGCAAATTGATTGTTTCATGCAGATAAAAGTGAGCAATGGGTAAGTGAAAAATTGGTGTGAGAGCAATCAAAGTTGAAGTGATCCCTACTTTTGTTGTTTGAACAGCAATAAGTGAAAGCCAGACTCCCAGAAAAGGACCAACAAACGCGCCACCCAAAATAGAGAGTATGGATTTTGGGTTTTGTTTGAGAAGCTCGAAATTCGATCTGACCTCTTTCGTCATAAGCGTAATTAACCAGATAGTAGCAGCTGCAACCAACATGCGGATCAGAACACCGGTTAAAGCAGAAAAATCACCATCCAGCCCTTTTTTGGCAAAAATCATACCGATAGCCTGACCAAACGCGCCGCCCAAACTCAGTAACAATCCTATAATTTGATTTTTGTTTTTTCCTGGTATGGGTGATCGTTGTTTTGTGTTGCGATCCAGCACGACCAGCATGATTCCTGCGGATGTCAAAAGGATTCCAAATATTTGGTAGATTCCGAGTGTCTCTCTTAAGAAAATCCACGCAAAAATGGCACTGATCGCTGGCACGCTTGCCATGACGAGCATGGACAACCTGGGTCCAATGAGCACATAAGCCTGAAAGAGCATTGCATCACCTAGAACGAGACCAAAAATGGCAGATAATCCCAGCCATAACCAACGATAACCTTCCACGTCCAATGGAATAGGGGTGCCAGCAATAATCGTGTGGGTGATAACTAAGAATGAAACAGCAAATAATAATCTGGTGCGGTTTACCACTTTTGATCCAACGACATAGCCGGCGGACGAGAAGAAAATGGAGGACCACGACCAACAAATGGATGTTAGGATCGCAGCAATGGAACCCATTGGATTTCCTTTTAAATAAAGAAATGAGAATTGAAGGATTTTATCATAGCTGAATAAAAAAAGACCTCTCAATTTGAGAGGTCTCACAAGGGTTCTGATAAATTTACTTTTTGATATTTGCCACGAGGGCTTTGTATCTCTCAACCCTCTGGGCAACGATCTTTAAACTTCCTTCCCAGAAGGATTTTTGTTGAATGTCAATATCAAAACGTTTTGCCAGATCTACAGCCTGGTCCATTCCAGTGCAGGATAAAAGATCTTTATACTCCGGCACAAAGGCTGAACCTCGTTCCTGATAAATGGCGTATAGTCCAGTCGCGAATAGCAGACCAAAGGCATATGGAAAGTTATAAAATGAAAGTTCTTGTGAATAGTAATGTGGTTTCCAGGTCCACATATATTTCTGGAGATAGTTTTCATCCAGTCCATCACCATAGGTGGCTTTTTGAGCGGAAAGCATAATTTCGTTCAATTCATCAGCAGAAACGACAGATTTTTCCCTCCGTTCAAAGACTTCTTTTTCGAATAAAAACCGTGAATAAATGTCGACGATTACCTGGGAATCTCCAACCAACATTCCATCCAGAATCGCCAGTTCTTCTTCCGGGTTGGCTGCAAGTTTTAATGCTGCATTACTGACAATTGTTTCGCACATGATCGAGGCGGTTTCTGCCAATGTCATGGGCGTATCTTTTTGTAATTGCGTACGGTTGGCTTTGTATTCACAATCATTATGAAAACCATGACCCAATTCATGGGCGATGGTGGATACCTGATCCATGGATCCGTCAAAATTACACATAATTCGGGATTCGCCTGTACCAGGAATATCCATACAAAAAGCCCCACCCATTTTCCCATCACGCTGTTCTGCATCAATCCAGTAATGATCAAACGCATAAACAGCAAAGTCTGCTAAACCTTGATCAAATTTTGAAAAATTATCAAAGATAAATTTTTTGGCTTCCTCGAATGTAAAAACCGTGTCAGATTTTCCAACCGGGGCAAACAGATTCCACCAGGGTAGTTTTTCCTGACCAAAAAGTGATGCTTTAGCTTTGAAATATTCACGGAACATCGAAAATGAATCGCGCATGGCTGATAACATGGCGTCCAGTGCTTGACGGTCTATGCGAGCCGCATCCAGTGCACTATGCAAGGCATCAACCCTATTGCGGTGTTTGTTGAGGGTGTTGACAGTTCCTTTAATGCCGTTCATAGCTGCAGCAAGAGTTTCTTCAACGGTCTTCCATGCTTTAAGTTCGGCTTCATATCCCCGTCGACGAACTTCTTCAACTGGGTGACCACGTAGATTGATCAAAGCAGGGGCAGGCAGTTTTTGCATTTTCCCATCCAGCTCAAAATCAACACTTAATTGTGAGGTAACAATTCCATGTAATTTTTCCCAGGCTGATGCCCCGCTTAAGTTTAATTCTGCAGCCAGTGCTTCTTTTTCATGACTCATTAAGAATTTACTTTGGTGAATGGATTCTTGCAAACTGAACTTGTGAGCTCCGGCGGTTCCTCCGTATTCAACGATTGCATCCAAACGATCTGCAAATTGACTCAACCATCCTTTAAAAACCACATTTTGGTTTTGCAAATCAATTGATATTTGTTCAAATTCGGAAACTAGTTTCTGGGCTAATTTATTATAAGAATCTGTTGAAATGAAACTGTATAAATAACTGGAGATTTTGCCATTTAATGTAACAGTTGTGTTAATTTTGTCCAAATAGGTACTGATTTTTTTATTCAAAATTTCAGAAGAAGAATCAGCACTTAAAGGGACAAGCTGATTGTTCAGAAAACTAGTTACATCTGCAATTAGCGTGGTCATATCAGAAAAAGCGTTTTGGAACTCGGGACTTTCAAGAGACGGATAAATGTTGGAAACATCCCATCGGGTTGGTTTATCAAGTTTCATTTTTACTCCTAACTGTTTGAATGAAACAATTATATGCCGAAATTGGATTTTTTTCTTTCAATGAGAATGACCTTGTCCTTGATTATCAGGGCCCAGGAACTTTTCCATCCAGGGAAATTTTTGGTGTTGGGTAGCCACAATTGCAGCCAAACCGGTGGTGATTGGAATGGATGCAATTAATCCAATCGATCCCACCAATGTGCGGACGATTTCCTCAGCGATAAAGCTGATGTTGATCAACATGGCTGGATTCTGATTGCTGATGGAAAATAATAGAAGCATGGGGAGGGACGCACCGGCATAAGCCAGAACTAAAGTATTTATTGTCGCAGCCACATGATCCCGTCCAATATTCATCGCGCGATGATACAAACCGGTAAACCCCAGATCTGGATTAACAGCATGTAATTCAAAAATAGCAGAAGCCTGGCTGATGACCAGGTCATCCAATACTCCCAGCGCTCCAATAATCATACCAGCCAGCAAAAGTCCACGCATATTGATATTTTGAGATGTTACCTGCACCAGGAACATAGCATTTTCATCTCCAAAACCGGTCAGACGTGTGAAATTAATAAAAAAGGCCGAAATGATACCGGTGAGTATCAGTGAGATTAGAATGCCAATTACCGCAGAATGTGTCTTTAAATTCCAACCATAAACCAGGTATTGGGAAATGGAAAGAAAAACGAAGGCTCCGATAATACTGACTAAAACTGGGTCTCGACCTCCCAGAATCTGAGGCAAGATAAAAAAGACGATTACACCCAAACTAAATAAAATAGCGATTAAGCTTCGCACTCCTTTCCATCCACTGATCAAAATACTGAAGAATACAAAAACAAGAAACAAATATAAAATGGATTTGCTCCGTACAAAATCAGTAAAGAAGGCACGCACTTCGCCTGTATCTGGGCGTACACCCACAGAAACAAGGAGTACTTCATTTGGCTGGATTTTGACCTGATTGGAAGCTATCTGACGTAAACCGTAATCCACAGATGTGACAACCCCTTTGAATTCACCTTCCATGATTTCCACATCAAATACCTGATAAGCCTGTTCAATCTCTCCTAATTTGGTTGTGCCTTCTTCAGTAATTGCTAAAACTTTAGCTCGTACAGCATTCGATCCATAAGCGGAGTTTAAATCAGTCGAACCATTTTGATCTTTCCTTGAATCAATCGTTATGAATACAAAAACCAAAATGGCTGCCATCAGGATTAAAAGGATTGGTGACGAGATGTTGGGTTTTTTATTATTCATGGTTCTCCTAATTTAAATAAAATGCGCAGGATATGACCTGCGCAAAGTTTTGTCGGAATTGCTTAAGGCTAGATCATATTTACCCAAAGAAAATGTTCCAGGGCATTGATGGTCTCTTGTTTTTCTTCCAGGAGGTTTTTGACAACATCGCCTATAGAAATAATACCAGTTAATTTACCATCTTCAAGGACCGGAAGGTGTCTTAACTTTTTGTTTGTCATTACAGACATACAATCTTCTATCGATTGTCCCGGGTCGACAAAAAATACAGGGTGAACCATTAATTCTCGAATCGGTGTTGACATATCAAAGCAATCGGCAGAAATTGAATACCTGGCAAAATCGCGTTCTGAAAAAAATCCCACGACCTTGTCGTTTTCTACAACTGGAACTGCACCAATGTTTTTTGTGCTCATCATTTGCAGCGTCGTACGCACTTCATCATCCGGGTGAGCTGTCCATACTTCGGTTCCTTTTCCAACTAAAAGGTCTTTTACCGTTGTCATGTGAGATTCCTTTCCATACATTTAGATCCAATATTATTCATTAAAGAGATTATCAACTTTTGAATAATGAATGTCAAGCTGTGTATGTCTGAATTGTAACAGGTTGAATTATTGTTTAATATTTTCTGATTGATGCTAACTTTCAAATAAACCAATGTCGAAACAGGGTTCAATGAAAATTGATTTGAAAACATTCACAGGTAAAAACGTAAAGGATAAGCCGCAACTTCTGGTAATATAATCCTTAATAGGAATGCTAAAGGAGAATCTATGTTTTGGCTGCGTTCCATGTTGGGTTCGGAAAAATCTTCTACCGATTTATTAATCTCAACTTCCAGAAATGCCATTTATTCCACGATTAGCATTTATCTGGGATTTCATTTTATTGCCTCACTGTTTTACACTTCCATCTTTAGTCCAAAATTATGGAACTGCACGATTATTATGCTGGTTACCTTTCTATTGACCATATGGTTAATTAATAAGGTTTATCTGGCAGCACAATTTATCTGGTTAACTGGTTTGTTTACAGCCATCCTTACCGGTTTTTTTCTATTTCAGCGTCCGGAAATTTTGTTTTTATTGGCAGTACTACCAATTATGGCAACGGTTATGATGGGTGTGGGTGGCGCTTTGGTCGTCGATCTTTTTTTAGTGATCGCAATCCTCACAATTCCTGAAATAAAGCAACTACCCCCAATTCCACAAGGGTATCCTTTTGCATTGATCTTTAGTTTTGTTTTCGGAAGTATTTTTGGCTGGGGAATCTCAAGTAATTTATTATCAGCAATTGAAGAATCTTCTTTCCATTATTATGAAGCCAGAAAAAGGTTAGAGGAAACTCGCCAACATCGGGCAGAAATCAGCCATATGTTAAAAGAGCAAAGCCAATCAAATTATCAGTTAAAACAGATGAACCGTATGCTGGAACAAGCGCGTGAAAGCGCGGAAGAAGCAAAAGAAGACCGTGACCGATTTGCTATGGCGGTTTCACATGAATTGCGGACCCCTTTAAATTTCATTATTGGATTTAGTGATTTAATGGTTCACGCTCCGGAAACTTATTCGGAACTCGAAGAGTGGCCGGTTGGTCTATATGACGACGTTCAGGAAATTTATAACAGTAGTCAGCATCTTTTAGGATTGATTAATGACATTCTGGATATGGGAAAAATCGATGCTAAAAGGATGCCGATATTTCGGGAAAGGATCAAGCCAATTATTCTCTTAGAAGAAATCAGGAAACTGGTTTTTGCTCAGATTGAGACAAAAGGTCTTGAATTAGAAATTGATTGTGATTTGAATTTGCCTTACATATTTGTTGACCGTACTCGAATTCGTCAGGTGTTACTAAATGTTGTTACGAATAGCCTGCGTTTTACCAAACAGGGTCAAATAAAAATTACAACCCGCCTTATAAATGAAGACGAGATCGAAATGGCTATTACGGACACTGGACCGGGAATATCTGAAGAAGACCTTCAAAAAATTTTCGATGAGTTCCGCCAGGTGGGTCAGGAGAACTGGAGTAGGGAAAAAGGGTCCGGTTTGGGGCTTTCTATTAGTAAAAGATTTGTGGAATTGCATGGGGGAAAAATGTCAGTGGAAAGCCAACTTGGACATGGAACCACCATCCGGATTACATTACCTGTCCTGGAACCACTACAATCCATCTTTGCCGATCGGGAAGATTTACAAGAAGGAGGAGAAAGAAGGTTGGCAAGTGTGTATGCC